>DASWMK010000159.1 GCA_036399815.1 Acidimicrobiales bacterium | reverse complement strand
AGCGGGAAGCCGAGCCCGTACTTGTCGTCGAAGCGCTTCTGCTTGGCCGGCTGGTCGGGGCTGATCCCGAGGATGGCCGTGTCGCCGACGTCGCCGGCCACGTCCCGCAGCCCGCACGCCTGGGTCGTGCAGCCCGGCGTGTCGGCCTTCGGGTAGAAGTACACGAGCACCTTGCGGCCCCGCAGCCCGGACAGGGACACCTCCTCGCCGTGCTGGTCGAGGAGCGTGAAGTCGGGGGCCTCGTCACCTGGCTGGAGCGGCATGGGACGACGATAGGTCGGTGCCGCGATGAGTGGCGGGGTGTGGCATCGTCGGACCGGTATGCGCATCGTGGTGAGCGAGTTCATCAGCCTCGACGGGGTGGTCCAGGCGCCGGGCGGGCCGGAGGAGGACACCGACGGCGGCTTCCGGCACGGCGGGTGGTCCATGCCGTTCTTCGACGTGGAGGTCATGGGGTCGGCCGTCGACGAGATCGCCGGGCGGGCCGACGCCCTGCTCTTCGGCCGGCGCACCTGGCAGGTCATGGCCGGCGCCTGGCCCGAGCGGGCGGGCGACCCCTTCGCCGACTGGATCAACGCCGTCGAGAAGCACGTCGTCTCCGACACGCTGACCGAGGACGACCTCACCTGGGCGCCGACGTCGCTGATCCGGGGGGCCGACCTCGAGAAGGGGGTCGGCGCCCTGCGCGAGCGGGACGGGGGCGACGTGAACGTGATGGGCAGCTCGCAGCTGGTCAGGTCGCTGCTCGCCGCCGACCTCGTCGACGAGCTCAACCTCATGATCGAGCCGATCGTCCTCGGCGGCGGGAAGGGGATCTTCCCGGCCGACGGCGAGGCCAGGACCTTCGAGCTGGTCTCGGCGACGACGGCCGGCACCGGCGTCCAGGTCTGCCGGTACCGCCGGGCCCGCTAGCACTCCCGCCCGCGGCGGCCGGCTCCCCCGCCGGCCCGTATGGATCGATGGGGTCGGGCGGCCGGGCCCCGGGCCGACGCCCACGGCAACCGGTACGTGCCGAAAGCGCCCGGCGTCGAGGCCCGGGCCGACACCCACAGCGGCCCGTCCGTACCGACGGAGTCCGGCGTCGGCGCCTACCCGGCGGAACGGTCCGGCGTCGGCTGCGGGGGGCGACCGGCGCTACGGTGCCCGCCGCACCAGCGGGCCGGGCGCTCCCGGCAGTCCTCCGGAGGGCGACACGTGGCGTTGCGGGTGATCGGGGCCGGGGTGGGCCGCACGGGGACGACGTCGCTCAAGCTGGCGCTCGAGCGGCTGCTCGGCGGGCCCTGCTACCACATGCTCGAGGTGTTCGAGCACGACGACCACGTGCCGATGTGGCACCGGGCCGGGCTCGGCGACATGCCCGACTGGCACGCCCTCTACGACGGCTACGTCGCCACCGTCGACTGGCCGGCGGCGTCGTTCTGGCCGGAGCTGGCCGACGCCTTCCCCGACGCCGTGGTGCTCCTCTCGACGAGGGAGAGCGCCAAGGCCTGGTGGGCGAGCGCCGACCGCACCGTCTTCGACGGTGCCCGCCGCGGCTGGGTGCCGGAGAACCGCCACTGGTGGGAGATGTTCCAGGTCATCGCCCGCAGCCGCTTCACCAACGCCTTCGACGACCCCGAGGCGTGCATGGCCGCCTACGACGCCCACAACGAGGCCGTCAGGGCCGCCGTCCCGGCCGGGCGCCTGGTCGAGTGGCAGCCGGGCGACGGCTGGGGCCCGCTGTGCCGGGGCCTCGGCGTCCCCGTCCCCGACGAGCCGTTCCCCCACGTCAACACGACCGAGGAGTTCCGCACCCGCTCCGGCTGGGAGTGACGGCTCGGACCGGCGGCCGGGACGGCCCCCGACCTAGGCGGCGAAGACCCGGGCGCCGGCGAGGAGGTCGGCGGCCAGGTCGCCGTCGCCGGTGACGTGGTGGCGGACGTCGCGGGGGTCGAGGCGCTTGGCCGCGAGGCGGCAGAAGTCGACGGCGTCGGCCACCAGCACGAGGTCCGGCTCGCCCGGGGCCTCGCCGACCCCGAGGTGCTGCACCCACGCCCCGCCGCCCGGGCCGGTCAGCACCACCCTCGCCGTGCGCCCCGCGCCCGACCGGCCGGCCATCGCCATCCCGAGGGGCAGGGCGGCGACCGCCAGCCCGGTCATCAGCGCCAGCACCGGCGGCGGCGGGTCCTCGGTCGGCCGGCCGACGGCCCGGCGGACGTCGTCGGCGTGGGTCCACACCTCGAAGGTGCGCATCAGGACGAGCGACCGCACCGACACGTCGAGGCCGTGGAACTGCACCCGGTCGGCCAGCCCGTCGTCGGCGAGGGTGGCGACGTGGGCGACGACCGCCGTCGCCGCCGCCCGCCAGCGGGCCAGCAGGTCGGCGGTCGGCAGGGCGGCCAGCTCGGGCACGAACGGCTCGGTCATCGCCGCGTGCTCGTGCTCGGTGCCCGGCGGCGGGGTGAACCGGCCGATGCCGAGGACGGCGGCCGTGTAGTCCTCGACGACGACGAGGTGGGCGACCAGCTCGCGCACCGTCCACCCGGTCACCGTCGGCGCCGACCAGGCGTCGCCGTCCAGCCCGGCCAGCAGGTCGGCCAGCGCGGCCACCTGGTGGCCGAGGGCGCCGGGGGGCGTGGTCGGCTCCACGGTGGACGAGCCCGGGGCTCGGCGGCGGCGGGCGGCGGCCAGCACCCGGTCCCGGAGGGCGGTCGGGGCGGTGGCCGACTCGGCCGACCCGAGGAGGGCGGCGACGGCCTGGAGCTCGGCCGCGGTGGCGGCGAGGGTGGGGTCGGCCAGGACGGCCGCGTCGACGTGGCCCTCCAGCTCGTCGGGCAGGGCGTCGAGCGCCCAGGCGCCGAGCAGCTCATCGGCCTCGGCGCGGGTCAGGTCCACGAGATGATCCCTTCGGAGCGGAGGACGTCGGCCAGCCGGCGCATCCCGATGCGGAGCCGGGACTTCGCCGTGCCCTCGGGGATGCCGAGCACGCGGGCGACCTCGACGAACGTGTGGCCGCCGAAGTAGGCGAGCCGGATGGCGGTGCGCTGGTCGGGCGGCAGGGCGTCGACGGCGTCGCGCACCCGCTGGGCGACGACCATCGACGTGGCCGCCTCGGCGATGTCGGGCGGGGCGACGGGCGCCCGCTCGGCGTCGCGCTCCTCGCGGCGGCGGGCGGCGACCTCCCGGCGGACCCGGTCGACGGCCCGCCGGTGGGCGAGCACCCCGAGCCAGGTGCGGACCGAGCCCTTCGACGGATCCCAGGCGCCCGGGCGCTCCCACAGGGTGACGAACACGTCCTGCACGACGTCCTCGGCCGCCGCCTGGTCGCCGGTGACCCGGTGGGCCAGGCCGTACACGAACGCGCCGAACTGGTCGTACAGCTCGGCGAGGGCGCTCTCGTCGCCGGCGCCGACGCGCGCCATGGCGATGCCCTCCCACGTCGCCCCGCGCACCGTCACGGCCGTCACCATGCCACCCTTCGGCGCCACCCCGCCGGACGGATCACCGAACGGCGTCCTTGACACCCGGCGCGGCCGTTCCCTACCTTGTCCGTGGGCAAAGTGGGAAGGGAGCCCGAGAGGCGTGCACGTCGATCTGTGGGTGGCCGTCGCCGGGGCCATCGTCGGGTTCGTGGTCGGGCTCACCGGCATGGGCGGCGGCGCGCTGATGACGCCGATCCTCGTCCTGCTCTTCCGCGTCGACCCCCTCGCCGCCGTGTCGAGCGACCTCGTCGCCTCCTTCGTGATGAAGCCGGTCGGCGGCGGCGTGCACCTGCGGCGGGGCACGGTCAACCGGTCGCTCGTCGGCTGGCTGGTGGCCGGGTCGGTCCCGTGCGCCTTCCTCGGCGTCCTCGTGCTGAAGGCGCTCGGCGACGGCCAGACCGTGGAGGACCGCCTCGAGGTCCTGCTCGGCGCGGCCCTGCTGATGGCGTCGGCGTCGATGATCGCCAAGGCCGTGCTGTCCACCCGACGGCTGCGGGCCGGGCAGGCCGTCCACGGCGGCGGCACCCACGCCATCACCGTCCGGCCCGTGGCCACCCTCGCCGTCGGCGCCCTCGGCGGCCTGATCGTCGGGATGACGTCGGTCGGCTCGGGCTCGCTGATCATCGTCATGCTCCTCGCCCTCTACCCGAGCCTGCGGGCCTCGGAGCTGGTCGGGACCGACCTCGTCCAGGCCGTGCCCCTGGTCGGCTCGGCCGCCCTCGGCCACCTGCTGTTCGGCGACTTCGAGCTGGCCCTCACCACGTCGCTGCTGGTGGGCGCCCTGCCCGGCGTGTACGTGGGCGCCAGGGTGTCGTCCAAGGCGCCCGACGGCGTGATCC
>DASWMK010000158.1 GCA_036399815.1 Acidimicrobiales bacterium | reverse complement strand
CGCGGTCACCGCCGCCGCGCTCGTCGCGGCTGGCACGTGGGTCGCCGGCGACAGCGAATGGGCCGACGACCGCTGCTGGGAGGCGCTGCTCGCCGGGGTCGCGAACGAGTCGACCGTCGCCGGGACGTCGGCACATGCCGACGGGTGGTCCTGGCACCCGGTGGGGACGCGGTGCGTGGTCGTCGACGATGCCGGAGTGTCGAGGACCGGCATCGTGGGACTTTGGTAATTTCCTGATGGTCTCGCCCGCTTTCGGCTCAAGCTCGTCCGCTTCGCGCCGATCCTTCTGTCCATGACGAGCCCGTCAGGCGGGTCGGAGCTACTCTCCGTGATCGAGAGCCTCCCGGATGCGGTCACGCTGTCGACCGCCGTCCGGGACGACGCCGGCCGGGCCGTCGACATGCGCCTCGAGTACATGAACGCGAGGGCTCGCGCCGGCCAGCCCGACCCGGACGCGGCCATCGGCCGACTGTGCAGCGAGCTGTGGCCCGGACTGGTCGAGAACGGCGCGTTCGCCCGGTGCATGGAGGTGCTCGACACCGGGGAGCCGGCGGCGGGCGTGTTCGAGTGGACGGAGTCCGACACCTACGAGCCCGCCGGCTACGACTACCGGGCCGTCCGGGTCGGGTCCGACACGCTCGTGTGGGTGCTGCGGGACAACACCGAGGCGCTGCGGGCGGCGTGGCGCCTGGCCGAGAGCGAGCGGCTGAACCGGACGGTCCTCGCCGCCCTCGAGGAGGGCGTGGTCGTCCACGGGCCGAACCTGGAGCTCCTGTCGGCCAACGCCGCCGCCGAGCGGCTGTTCGGGGCGACCGCCGACGAGCTGGCGTCCGGGTCGCGGATCTGGGCCCTCCTCGACACCCGCCGGGTGCCCCTGCCGGCCGGCGGGCGCCCGCCCGAGATCGCGCTGGCGACGGGCGAGCCCCAGGTCGGCGTGATCGTCGGCGTGCGGCACCGTCGGGCGGCGATGACCTGGCTGTCGATGAACTCGCTGCCGCTCTTCCACCCGGGCGAGGACCGGCCCCACGCGGTGGTCACGTCGTTCATCGACGTGACCGAGCGCCGGGCCAGCGAGGCGGCCCTCACCCGCAAGGCGCACTACGACGAGCTGACCGGCGCCGCCAACCGGGCGCTGCTCGGCCTCCGGCTGGCCGCCGCCCTCGACAAGCTCGACCCGTCCGGCGACGGCAACCAGGTCGTCCTGTTCTACGTCGACGTCGACGGCTTCAAGGCCATCAACGACACGCTCGGCCATGGCGTCGGCGACCAGGTCCTCCGCCAGGTCGCCGAGCGACTGGCCGCCGCCGTGCGGGACGACGACGTCGTGGCCCGGCTGGGCGGCGACGAGTTCGTGGTGCTGTGCGCCGGGATCGCGCCGGACGCCGTCGGCCGGGTGAGGGCGCGGGTCGAGCGGGACCTCGCCGCCCCCGTTCGGGCCCGGTCGGCGGAAGGCACGTCGCTCGTCATCCCGCTCCACGCCAGCATCGGCGTCGCCGTGGCCAAACCCGGCCAGGACGCCGACGACCTGGTCGCCGAGGCCGACCGGGCGATGTACCTCCTCAAGCGCACCCCCCGCCCGGTACCATCGTCCGCCCCGGGGACGTAGCTCAGCTGGCTAGAGCGCCTGCTTTGCAAGCAGGAGGTCGTGGGTTCGACTCCCATCGTCTCCACCGGTCGAGTCCGGGTCCAAGTGGTTGCGAAGTCGTCGAAGTCCGTGGTGACACTCATGTGACCTACGTAGGAACATCTGAGCGGCATCTTCCACCACGCTTGATGACGCAACAACATTTCTTCTGCGGGGGCGCTGCGCGAAGGCGGGACGTTTAGTGGCGCCATACTGCGACCGGTGGAGACCTCGATCTGGGTGCCGGCTGCTGTGGCCCTCGTCGTGGGCGTCGCGACTGTCCTGGCGACGCGCAGGTGGGGGACGAGGAGGCGGAAGTTGCTGTTCCGCTATCAGTCGGCGCCCCTCCTGCCCACGGACTCCAGGCCGGGCCTCTTGGAGGTGACGTTCAGGGACATCCCCGTCCCCAACCCGCACCTCGTCACGGTCCGTCTACAGAACGTCGGGCCGTCGGATGTCGCTACACATCACTTCGACGGAGGCGAGCCAGTCCGTGTCGATTTGCACTGCAAGTTCTTTGGTGTGACGTCGACGACGCATCCGAGCGTAACCGTATCTCGGCCATCGGCAGCGACGGCTGGATCGAGATGAGGCCGACGCTGCTGCGCCGCGGCGACGAGTGGGCGGTGGAAGCTGTCGTTGAGGGCGACCCTGCTCCCACTTTGCGCTCTTCTCTCGTTGATACCGACGTCGACGAACGCGGCAACGCGAGAGATCAATTGGCCGAGTTCCTTTCAGGAATCGTCCTCACGGGACCCTTTGGCATCACGATCCGGCTTCCCAGGTAGGCTCGAGGTCGAGTTCCCCTGGCGTGTGGGCCTGCTCGGACACCGAAGCGCTAGTCGCGCGTCGCATGGTGGCGGGACTGAAGTAGGTCGTCTCCGACGTCATCTCACGCTGCCTCGCTGATGCGATCGAATCGTGGAACGCCGATCACGGTTGCGTCGCAGCCAAGACCTGGTGTCGACGAGTGAGGTGGCAGCCTTGATGCCGCCAAGGCCCATGAGGACCTAGCGCCTTCAAGGTGCGCCAGGCGTCAATCGATCCTGGGGCGGCGTCGCTAAGTCCTGGACAACCGAGGACCACTCGCGCGCGGGGCGCGCGCGAGTGGTCCCCCACTTCGTCACACGCCTCTGGGACGATGTGGGCGGGGGGACCCGCGAACCGGATCCCCTCGCCACAACCAACGGAGCCGGATCGACCCTCGCTGGCCTTGGAACTCTCATCTTGGGTCGGGATGGCTCCCCGAGCAATACGGAGTGTCCATGTCGAGCCGAGTCACCACCATCACCGTCCAGATCCGGTGCATCAACAAGACGGACCGGCTGGACCCGGCCGAACGCATCAAGGCGGTCGGCGGAGTCAACAGCGACGGCACCCGCTGGAAGCTGTCCCTCGACGACGCCATCCGCGGCGTGGAGACGGGCAGGTATCACTTCTACGTCGAGCGGCCGGCGGGCCACCGCGTCTGGGTCATCGTCGCCGTGAGCGCCGCTGGCAGGAAGTACCTCAAGACTGCGAACGACGGCGAGCAGCCGAACAACCTGTTGTCTCTGCCGGAATGTGTCGGGTGAGCGCAGGGCGGGTGAGCGCCGGGCGGCACGCCCGGCGCTCACCCGCTCATCGACACCTCCCACTCCCCGTCGGGTCGCCGCCGGACCTGGCCACTGTGCTCAAGCAGCCGGAGGTGCTTGCGAACGTTCCCCTCGTGCAGATCGAGGAGCGGAGCGAGCTCAGCGGCTGAGGCGCTGCCAAATTCCTCCAGGAGCTTCAGTAGGGCGGGCGCGGAGGTCGGGAGGCCGCGGGGCCGACGCGCCGGAGCATTCGGCGGCTTCACATAGGTGGAGGCGAACTGCTCCAAGGCCTTGCGGTCGATCCGCCAGTGCGCACCCTCGCGATGGGCAGGAAGCCGACCCGAGCGGACCATATCGTTCACCGTCGCTCGATGAACGCCAAGGCGATCCGCCGCTTCGGGGAGCCCGACCGTCGCGTGTTCGGTCTCGATCGCCGTCATGCCTCCATCCTCACCCCAGCACGCACGCGAGTGGTGGATGGTGCGGTCGTCGGGCAACTGCCCGTCGACGACAACATCGCAACCGTCCCATCGTCTCCACCGGTCGAGGCGGCCGTGGCCGTCGGCGTGGCTACGGGTCGGGGACGGCGGGGATCCTCACGGGCGGCTGCCAGTCCCGGGCCTGCTCTTCGGCGACGCGGGCTCGGGCTCGTTCGACGTAGGACTCGTCGGTGTCGTAGCCGATCCAGTGGCGGCGGGTCCGCACGGCGGCGACGGCCGTGGTGCCCGAGCCCATGAACGGGTCGAGGACGACGTCCTCCTCGTAGGTGTACAGCTGGATCAGCCGCTGGGGCAGGGCGACGGGGAACGGCGCCGGGTGGCCGACCCGGCGGGCGCTCTCGGGCGGGATCTCCCACACGTCGGTCGTCGCCTCCAGGAACTCGTCCTTGGTGATCGTCGCCGTCGACGGCAGCCCCCGCTCGGAGCGCTGCCGGGCCGTCAGGGCGCGGTCGAAGCGGCCCTTGCTGGCGATCACGATCCGCTCGGTCACGTCCCGCAGCACCGGGTTGCCCGGGCGCTGGAACGTCCCCCACGCGCACGAGCCGCCGGCGGCCCGGCCCTTCACCCAGATCACCTCGCCCCGCAGGAGCAGGCCGAGGTGCTGGAGGAGGTCGATGACGTCGGCCGACAGCGACCGGTACGGGCGCCGGCCGAGGTTGGCGACGTTGACGGCGATGCGCCCGCCCGGCTCGAGCACCCGCTTGCACTCGGCGAAGACGGCCTCCAGCAGCTCCAGGTACTCGACGTAGTTGGCCGGCACGCCGTTCTCGCCCAGCGCGGCCTCGTACTCCTTGCCCGCGAAGTAGGGCGGCGACGTCACCACGAGCGCCACCGACGACGACTCGACGGCGCCCATGTCCCTGGCGTCGGCGCAGTGGATGACGTCGACCTGCGACGGCCGGACGACCGTGGCGTCGGTCGACACCTCCGGCGCCACGAACCGCTCGTAGAAGGCCGACGCGTCGTGGCTCTCGCGGCGCGACGACCCGAACCGGGCCGTGGCCGTCGGCCGGCGCACCCGGGCGCCGCGGCCGTTGGTGGACGGCGCGCTCATGTGCCCGCCCGCGACGCGCGAGCGGAGGTCGGCCGGGCCATGCGCCGACACCGTATCGACCGCCGGCGCCCGGCCGGCGGACTCGCCGCTACTGGTCGGAGGCGGGGAACTGGAGGACGTTGAACGCCGCGCCGTGGGGGTCGGCGAGCGCCGCCATGCGGCCCACGTCGGGGATGTCCATCGGCCCGGCCGTCACGCTGCCGCCGAGCTCCTGGACCTTCGCCATCGTGGCGTCGGTGTCGTCCACGGCGAAGTACACCCCCCAGTGGGGCGGGACCTGGTCGGGCAGCTGCCCGGTCATGTCCATCATCCCGGCGATGCCCCGGTCGCCGAGCATGACGACCGTGTAGTCCATGGGGCCCATCGACTGGGTGTTGAACTCCCAGCCGAACACCGCGCCGTAGAACGTCTTCGCGCCCTCGACGTCCCGGGTCAGCAGCTCGTTCCAGCACAGCGACCCGGGCTCGTTCACGAGGCCGGCGCCCTTGTGGTTCCGCGGCTGCCACACGCCGAACACGGCGCCGCCGGGGTCGGCGAAGATCGCCAGCCGCCCCTCCTGCATGATGTCCATCGGCTCCATCACGACGGCGCCCCCGGCGTCCCGGACGGCGGCGGCGGTGGCGTCGGCGTCGGCGGTGCTCACGTAGGTCGCCCACGCCGGCGGCTGGCCCTCGGCCATGATCGGGCCGATGCCGGCCACGTTGTGGCCCCGGAGGGTCATCATCACGTACCCGCCGGCCTCGGGCTCGGGCGACGGGTGGGCCTGCCAGCCGAGGAGCTCGCCGTAGAACCGGGCGGCGGCGTCGGGGTCGGGAGCGGACAGGTCGACCCACGACGGCGTCCCGGGTTGGTACTCGGTCATCTCGGCCATGTCACCCTCCTCGCATGCGGTCAGGCGACAGTAGCGAGCGCGCAGTATCGTCGCCGCCAGTGCGCGTCGGGGCGCCTCTCGTCCGCGGCAAGAGCCGAGCTCACCCGACACCGTCCCCCTGCCACGGTCGATCTCCTTCCGGCCGGCTCAGCGGACGCGGCCAGCACGCGACAGGAGGTCGCCCGTGTCCGAGCTCCCGCTCCATCCGAACATCTCCCAGCTCAAGCGCCGGGCCAAGGACCTGAAGCAGGCGGTCAGGGCCGGCGAGGCCGACGCCGTCGAGCGGGCAAGGACCCACCACCCCGACCTCGACCCGGCCGCGTTCGGCGTCCGCGACGCCCAGCTCGTCATCGCCAGGGAGCACGGCTTCGACGGCTGGCACGCCCTCCTCGAGGAGGTGGGCGAGCGGATGGTCGACGAGCGGGACGTGCACCGGTGGTTCGCCGTCCACCTCAACAACGCCACCTGGGGCGCGCTCGACGCCGGGGAGGTGGACGCCGACGCGCCGGCCCACCTCCGCGAGGGCCTCCTGTACGGCGCCTACGCCAGCGCCTACCACTGGCTGCAGGTGGGCACCCCGATCCACCAGGCCAGGGCCGAGCACCTGGTCGCGCGGACGGCGCTGCGGGTCGGCCAGCCCGATGTCGCCCTCCACCACGCCCGGCGTTGCCTCGAGCTGGTCGAGGCCCACCCCGACCTCGCCGAGGACTGGGACGTCGCCTTCGCCCACGAGGCGCTGGCCCGCGCCCTGGCCGCGACCGGCGACGCGGAGGGCGCCCGCCGTCACCTGGCCGAGGCCGAGCGCCTGGGCGCGGCCATCGCCGACCGCGAGGACCGGGACGTGTTCCTCGGCGAGCTCGGGAAGGGCGAGTGGTTCGGGCTGCGGGACGAGCGGGCGACGGCCTGACGGACGAAGGCGCCGGCGCGGGCGCGCGGTCGCCGACGCGAGACGGGCCGGGTCAGGGACGGACGCCCCGGGCGGCGAGCCAGGCGTCGACCAGCGCCCTGGCGATGCTCAGCCGGGACGGCAGCGGGGGGAGGTCGTCGACGCCGAACCAGCCGGCGTCGACGATCTCGGTCCCGTCGGGCGTCAGCTCGCCGCCGGCCCACCGGGCGGTGAACCCGATCATCAGTGAGTGGGGGAACGGCCAGGGCTGGCTGCCGAAGTAGCGGACGTCGGCGACGTCGACCCCGACCTCCTCGGCCACCTCGCGGTGGACGGCTTCCTCCAGGGTCTCGCCCGGCTCCACGAACCCGGCGAGGCAGGAGTACATCCGGGTGGGGAACCCCCGGCCCCTGGCCAGCAGCATCCGGTCGTCCCGCTCGATCAGCACGATGACCGCAGGGGCCAGCCGGGGGAAGGCGAGCAGCCCGCAGGCCGGGCACCGCCTGGCCCGCTCGCCGGGCACCGCCTCGGTGGCCGTCCCGCACCGGCCGCAGAACCGGGTCGTCCGTGCCCACTCGACGAGCTGGACGGCCCGGCCGGCCATCGCCCACACGGGCCGGTCGACCTGCGCGTACAGGTCACGAAGGCCGACGGCGCCGGCGAGGCCGCCGGCGTCGACCGCGTCGACGGCCCAGCAGGCGACGCCGTCGATCGAGCCGAGGTAGAGCGCGCCGTCGTCGCCCGGGCCGGCGTCCCGCAGCGCCACCCCGCCGTCGCCGACCACGAAGCACCGCCCCCCGGCCGTCGCGCCCGGCGGCGGCTCGGTGGCGAGCACGACCCGCGCCGCGCTGCTCAGGCGGCCGCCGCCTCGAGGTCGGCCATCGTGAACAGGGCCCGCAGGGGCAGGCCGGCGTCGGCCAGCGCGGCCGGGCCGCCCTGCTGGCGGTCGACCACGCACACGACGGCCGCCACCGTCGCGCCCCGGCCGACCAGGTCCCGGCACGAGGCGATCACCTGCCCGCCGCTCGTCACCACGTCCTCCACGACGGCCAGCCGCAGCCCGTCGACCTCGCCGCCCTCGGCCAGCCGGGCCGTGCCGTAGGCCTTGGCCTCCTTGCGCACGAACCGGGACGGCAGGCCCGTCACCTGCGACAGCATGGTCACGAGCGGGATGCCGCCGAGCTCCAGGCCGGCCAGCGCGTCCACCCCGTCCGGCACGAGCGGCGCCATGGCCGAGGCCACGTCCCGCAGCAGCGCCGGGTCGGCCTCGAACAGGTACTTGTCGAAGTACACGTCGCTGACCCGACCGGAGCGCAGGGTGAACGACCCCCGCAGCAGGCACCGCTCGTGGAGGCGGCGGGCGAGGCCGGCGTTCCCGTCCATCGACCGGCGAGGGTAGAGGACGGCGCCGGCCGGCGAGGACGACGGGGACGACCGGCCGCCCCCCGCCCGGCCGCCGCCCGACCGGAGGATCGCCGGGCCGCCGTCGGGTAGAGCGGGCGGCATGCCGACGCGACCGAGCAGGGGCGACGAGGGCCCGTCCGACACCGGGAGCAGCGGCCGGGGCAACCAGGAGGCGACGTTCGGTCGGGCGTCTCGCCCGAGGTGGAATCCGGCGCCTCCGGGTAGCGGGCCCGCCGACCCCTCGCGCTAGGTTCGCCCCACCCGGGCCAGGAGGCAGCGCGTGAGCGGACGTCGGGGACGAGGTGGGCGGCGGTGGCTCCCCGCCGTCGCCGCCGTGGCCCTCGCCGCCGCCCTCGCCGGCTGCTCGTCCCGCTTCGGCATGCCCGAGCCGAAGTCCGAGGAGGGCGAGACCATCCTCGACGTCTGGCGGGGCATGTTCTGGGCGGCCATGGCCGTCGGCGGGATCGTGTGGGCGCTGATCTTCTGGTCGATCGTCCGCTACCGCCGCCGCACCGACGACCTGCCCACCCAGGTCGCCCACAACGTGCGCGTCGAGGCCGTCTACTCGGTCGTCCCGATCCTGATCGTCGCCGCCATCTTCTTCGTCACCGTCCGCACCGAGGGCGACGTGAGCGACGTCAGCGGGGAGCCGGCCGTCGACGTGCTCGTCGAGGGCTTCCAGTGGCAGTGGCAGTTCACCTACGTCGACGAGGGCGTCGTCGTCACCGGCACGCCCGACGACGTGCCCGAGCTGGTCCTGCCCGTCGGCGTGCCCAGCCGGCTGGAGCTGGTGGCGGTCGACGTCAACCACAGCTTCTGGGTCCCGAACTTCCTCGAGAAGCGGGACCTCATCCAAGGGGTCGACAACGAGATCGAGGTGACCCCCACCGAGGTGGGCGAGTACCGCGGCCGCTGCGCCGAGTTCTGCGGGCTCGACCACTGGCGCATGAGCTTCGCCGTCCGGGTGGTCAGCGAGGAGGACTTCGCGGCCTGGCTCGACGAGCAGCGGGCCGCGGCATGACCCTCGTCGCCGACCGGCCCGACCTCGCCGACCAGCCGCCCGAGCCTGGCCCCGTCCAGCCGGCCGGCGGCCTCCTCGGCTGGCTCACGACGACCGACCACAAGCGCATCGGCGTGTCGTACATGGTGACGTCGTTCGCCTTCTTCCTGATCGGCGGCGCGCTCGCGCTCGTCATGCGCACCGAGCTGGCCGAGCCCGGCCTCCAGGTCGTGAGCCTGGAGCGCTACAACGAGCTGTTCACGATGCACGGCAGCATCATGCTGTTCCTGTTCCTCGGGCCGTTCGCCTTCGGCCTCGCGAACTACTTCGTGCCCCTGCACATCGGCGCGCCGGACATGGCCTTCCCCCGGCTGAACGCCGTGTCCTACTGGTTCTTCCTGTTCGGCGGCATCACGATGCTGGCCGGGTTCGTGCCCACCAACGGCGCCGCCGACTTCGGCTGGACGGGCTACGCGCCGCTGTCGAGCCTCGTCCGCTCGCCGTCGGTCGGCGGCGACCTGTGGGTGATGGCCATCGCCCTCACCGGCGTGTCCGGCGTGCTGACCGCGGTCAACATCGTCGCCACCGTCATCACCCTCAGGGCTCCCGGCATGTCGATGTTCCGCATGCCGGTGTTCACCTGGAACATGCTCGTCGTCAGCATCCTCGTGCTGATCGCCTTCCCGATGCTGACGGCGGCGGCCGCCATGCTCTTCGCCGACCGCCGCCTGGGCGCCCACATCTACGACGCCACCGCCGGCGGCTCGCCGCTGCTGTGGCAGCACCTGTTCTGGTTCTTCGGCCACCCCGAGGTGTACATCCTCGTGCTGCCCTACTTCGGGGTGATCACGGAGGTCCTCGCCGTGTTCTCGTGGCGGCCGGTGTTCGGCTACCGGGGCATCGTGTTCGCCACGTTCGCCATCGCCTCGCTGTCGGTCGGCGTGTGGGCCCACCACATGTTCACCACCGGCGGGGTGCTGCTCCCGTTCTTCAGCGGCCTGTCGCTGCTGATCGCCGTGCCCACCGGCATCAAGTTCTTCAACTGGATCGGCACCATGTGGTCCGGGCGGCTCACGTTCGAGGCGCCCATGCTGTGCGCGATCTGCTTCCTGCTGCTGTTCCTGCTCGGCGGCCTCACCGGCGTGATGCTGGCCTCGCCCACCCTCGACTTCCACCTCCACGACAGCTACTTCGTCGTCGCCCACATGCACTACGTGCTGTTCGGCGGGTCGGTGTTCGCCCTGTTCGCGGGCGTCTACTACTGGTTCCCGAAGATCACCGGGCGCCGCCTGCGGGAGGGCCTGGCCCGCTGGCACATCGCCCTGCTGTTCGTCGGGTTCAACCTGACGTTCTTCGTCCAGCACGTCCTCGGCCTCGTCGGCATGCCGCGCCGGGTGGCCGACTACACCGAGGCCGACGGGTTCACCACGCTCAACCAGATCTCGACGGTGGGCGCGGCGATCACCGGCATCGCCATGCTCCCGTTCCTCTGGAACGTGTGGGTGACCCTGCGCAAGGGCGACCGGGTGGGCGACGACCCCTGGGGCGGGCAGACCCTCGAGTGGGCGACGTCGTCGCCGCCCCCGCCCCACAACTTCGAGGCGCTGCCCCCGATCCGCTCGAACCGGCCGGTGTGGGACCTGCGCCACCCGACGGCGCCCGACGACCGGGCCGGCCCCGAGGACGCCGACGCCGGAGCGGCGGCCCCGTGAGCGCCACGGGTTCGGGATCGCACGCCGCCGGTCGCAGCGGCGCGGGCGGCAGCGTCACGCTCAAGGCCGAGTACCTGATCTTCGGCGGCATCGGCCTCGCCGTGCTGGCCTGGGGGGTCGTCTACTGGCTGACGTCCTACGAGGACGCCGGCACCGTGATGCTGCTCCTCGCCGCCGCCCTGCTCCTGTCGACGGCCGCCTACCTGTTCGTGCAGCACCGCCGGCTCGCCGCCCCCGCCGACGAGGGCGACGAAGCGGTGCTCGAGCCGTGGTTCCCGCACGCCAGCATCTGGCCGTTCGGCATGGGCTTCGCCGGGTTCCTGCTGGCCAACGGGCTCGTGCTCGGCGTGTGGTTCGTCATCCCCGGCGTGCTGGTGCTGGCCGCGTCGACCCTGGGGTACGCACGCGAGAGCCGCCGTCGCCGGTAGTCGACGCGGCCGCCGCGACCGCCGCGGCGGCCGTCGCGTCCGGGCTCGTGCCCCTCGGCGGCGCCACCGGGTGGGCCTCCCGCCGGTCCCTGGCCGACAGCTCCCGGCACAGCCGGTAGGCCAGCCAGGCGGTGACCGGCGGCAGGGTGAACAGCAGCACCCGGAACGTCCAGAACACGGCGTTCACCGACAGGCCGAACGTCACCGACAGCACGTCCGAGGCGCCGGCGAAGAACAGCACCCCGTAGAACGTGATCGTCGCCACCCCGAGCGCGGTCCGCACCGGCCGGTCCCTCGGCCGGTCGAGCACGTGGTGGTGGTCGTGGTCGCCGGTCTTGCGGGCCTCGATGAACGGCCACATGGCGAGCAGCACGAACGTCACGCCGGCCAGCACGACGCCGGGGAAGAACGGGTTCGGGACCTCGAAGCCGAACGCCCGCACCTCCCAGCCCGGGAACAGCCGCAGGGCGCCGTCGAGCCAGCCCATGTACCAGTCGGGCTGGGACGCGGAGCTGACCTCGGCCGGGTCGAACGGCCCGTACAACCAGATGGGGTTGATCTGGGCGAGCCCGCCGAGCACGCAGAGCGTCGCCGTCGTGAGCAGGAACAGGCCGAGCGCCTTGAACGCGTAGAACGGCCAGAACCGCTCGCCGACCACGTTGTCCTCCCTGGCCCGCCGGCTGCCGAAGTGGGTGTGCTTCTGGCGGATGATCAGGGCGAGGTGGGCGAGGATGGCGACGGCGATGACGGCCGGGAGGATCAGGATGTGCAGGACGTACATCCGGGCGATCACGTCCGGCCCCGGGAACTCGCCGCCGAAGAACAGCGAGGCGATCCACGTGCCGGCGAGCGGGATCGACAGCACGATCGAGTAGGCGATGCGCAGGCCCGTGCCCGACAGCTGGTCGTCGACGAGCGAGTAGCCGGCGAAGCCGTTGGCGATGATCAGGATCAGCAGGACCACGCCGATGACCCAGTTGATCTCCCTGGGCTTGCGGAACGCGCCGGTGAAGAACACCCGCATGAGGTGGACGGCCGTGCCGGCCACGAACAGCAGTGCCGCCCAGTGGTGGATCTGGCGCATGAGCATCCCGGCCCGGACGTCGAAGCTGAGCTCCAGCGCCGACCGGTAGGCGTCGGTCATCGGCACGCCCCGCAGCGGCGTGAACGACCCCTGGTACACGGTCTCGGTCTGGCTCGGGTCGAAGAAGAACGTGAGGTAGACGCCGGTGAGGACGAGGATCAGGAAGCAGTAGAGGCCGATCTCGCCCAACATGAACGACCAGTGGTCCGGGAACACCTTGGCCAGCGCGGTGCGGGTGAACTGGGCGGCGCCGAAGCGCTCGTCCACCCACCGCAGGATGCGTCGGGTCATCACCGGCTCAGTCCCTCCCCCGGTCCCAGAACCCCGGCCCGACCGGCGCCGAGAAGTCGCCCGTGGCCTCCAGCTCGCCGGCCTCGTTCACCCGGATGGGCAGCTGGGGGAGCGGGCGGGCGGCCGGCCCGAAGATGGGCTCGGCGGCCCGCAGCACGTCGAAGGTCGACTGGTGGCACGGGCACAGCAGCAGGTGCTCGTCGGTCTGGTACAGCCCGACCGGGCAGCCCGTGTGGGTGCACAGCTTCGAGTAGGCGAGGATGCCCTCGGGCGCCCAGTCGCTTCGGTTCTCGGGCAGGTCCAGCAGCTCGGGGTCGACCCGCAGGACGAGGGTCGGGGAGTCGCCACGCTCCGTGTGGCCCTCCGGCCAGGCCGTGACCACCGACTCGAGGTTGAGGTCGTCGGCCCGCAGCGGGGTGCCGTCCTCGCGTACGAGGCGGACGCCGTCGGTGTAGGGGGTCTGCTTGAGGTCCCGGCCGGGGCGGGGCCCGAGCGAGCGGATCGGGAAGACGAGGGCGACGCCCAGCGCCGCGACCGCGCCGGTCGCCATGCGCACGAGCAGGTGGCGGCGCTGGATGACGCCGCCGGCGTACTCGAAGTCGGCGGCCAGCGCCTCGAACGCGTCCTCGGAGGACGGGGGCGCGTGCCGGTCCTCCTCCACCTCCTCGTCGGGCATGAACGCCTTGGCCCAGATGACGACGCCGAGGCCGATGCCGCCGATGGCCACGCCGAGCAGGAGGCCCTCGAGCTGGGTCTGCCCGCCCCTGATGTAGACGACGGCGAGGCCGAGGGCGGCGAGGATGCTGGCTCCGAAGCACAGCGCCGTCGCCCGCTCGCCGGGCGACGCCTTCGGCCGCCGGGCCCGGGTCACGACGGCCGCCCCTTCCGGCCGATCCAGAAGGCGAGGGCGAGCACCCCGCCGATGCCGAACACCCAGATCACGAACCCCTCGGCCACGGGGCCGACGCCGCCGAGGGACAGCCCGCCCTGGTCGTCCTGGTCGCCGAGGTCGGTGACGTGCTCGACGATGTCGGCGACGTCCTGGTCGCTCAGCACGTCCTCGCCGAAGCGGGGCATCTCGCCGGGGCCGCTGCGGATGGCCGACGCGATCTCGAGCGGCTCCGCCGGGCGCAGGCTGGGCGCCGCCTGCCCGTAGCTGAGCGGGCCGCCGATCCCGCCGGCGCTGTGGCACGGCGCGCAGTTGCCCCGGTACAGCTCCCCGCCGGCCGGCAGGGTGCCCTCCTCGGGCAGGACGGGCAGGGCCGGGCCGTCGCCCAGGGTGCCGACGTAGGCGACGAGCTGGCGGATCTGGTCGTCGTCGTAGGCCGGCTCCTTGCGGACCGCCACCTCCTCGGCGTTGGCCAGCGGCATCCGTCCGGTGCTCAGGTAGTAGTAGGCGAGCGCCTCGCCGGCGTCCTCGAGCGACGGCCCGCGGACGTCGCCGTCCGGCTCGTCCACCCCCCGCCCGTCGGCCCCGTGGCAGCTGGCGCACCCCTCCAGGAACAGCTGGCGGCCGCCCTCGACGTCCTCGGTCACCCGGCCCGTCTGGGCCTCGACGGGCCGGAGGGCCACGAGGCACGACGTGGCCGCCAGGGTGACGAGGGCGGCGGCCAGCGACGGCCTCACCGGACGAGGTAGATCGTCGTGAACATGGCGACCCAGACGACGTCGACGAAGTGCCAGTAGTAGGCGGTCACGCCGACCACGTCGGCCGTCGGGGCCCTCGACCGGCCGGCGACCACGCCCACGGCGACGAGCATCAGCACCACGCCGCCGATCACGTGGAGGCCGTGGAAGCCGGTCATCAGGAAGAAGATGGAGCCGTACGCGTGGCTCTCGATCTGGAAGGTGGCGGCCGCGTACTCGGCGGCCTGGTTGGCGAGGAACAGCACCCCGAGGCCCGCGGTCACGAGCACCCAGCGCACCGCCGCCCGGCGGTCGCCGTGCTCGGCGGCCCGCACGCCGAGGTGCATGGTGAACGACGAGCCGACGAGGACGGCGGTGGCGAGGCCGGTCCGCAGGGTGTCGAGCTCGACGTCGGCGGGCGGCCAGGTGGCGTTGGCCGAGCGGAGGGTGAAGTAGGCGGCGAACAGCCCGGCGAAGAACATCAGCTCCGACGTCAGCCAGACGACGGTCCCCACGCCGAGGATCGACGGTCGCCGCTCGGTGCGCACGCCGGCCGTCGCCGCGGTCATGCGGGTCGGTCTACCACCGGGGCAGGAGCGGAACCCAAGCGGGCCGGTACCGTCGCCGGTGATGCTCGAGGCGCCGGCGCCCGACCCCACCATGCTCGCCGTCACCGCCCTGGCGGCCCTGCTCTACGGGCTCGGCGTGCGCCGCCTCGGGGCGCGGGGGCGGCGGTGGCCGGCGGCCAGGACGGCGGCGTTCGCGGCCGGCCTGCTCGCCCTCACGATCGCCACGTCGTCGGGGCTGGCCAGGGTCGACACCGTGCGGTTCAGCGCCCACGCCGTCCAGCACGTGCTGCTCGGGATGGTCGCCCCGCTGCTCCTCGCCCTCGGCGCCCCCGTCACGCTCGCGCTCCAGGCCGCCGCCCGCCCGACCCGCTCGGCGCTGCTCCGGGTCGTCGACCACCCGGCCGCCGGCGCCCTCACCCATCCCGCCGTCGGCTGGGCGCTGTTCGGCGGCACCCTGTTCGCCCTCTACCTCACGCCCGTGTTCGGGCTGTCGCTGCGCAACGACCTCGTCCACGCCGCCGTCCACCTCCACTTCCTGGCCGCCGGCTGCCTGTTCTTCTGGCCCCTGGTCGGGACCGACCCCGTCCGCCGCCGGCTGCCCCACCCGGCGAGGATGCTGTCGCTGCTGCTGCTCGTGCCCGTCCACGCCGTGCTCGGCCTCGCCCTGCTCGGCCTGTCGGCCCCGCTCGGCGACGGCACCTGGTCCCTCGCCGACCAGCGGGCAGGCGCGGCGGTGCTGTGGGGGACCGGCGACCTGCTCGGGCTCGTGGCCGGCGGCGTCGTGCTGGCCAGGTGGATGGCGGCCGACGACCGGGCCCAGGCCGTGCGCGACCGCCTCGCCGACGCGGGCAGGAGATAGGGGACGGCGCGGCGAAGACGGAGGGATGCGCCGGGCACTCCTCCTCGCGACGCTCGCCGTCGCCCTCATCGTCCCTCAGGCGGCCGCCGCGGAAACCTCCGCGGCGTCCCGCCCCGACGGGGACCGCATCGTCCTGTCCACCCTGGAGGGACCGCTCACGGTCACGACCAGCACGGGCCGGTTCCGGTCGATCCGGCTGGTCGCCCCGCCGGCCGACGCGCCGGCCACCCACGAGTACCCGGTCGGCTTCCTCGGCGTCGAGATCGCCCAGGTGGCGAGGGGCGGCACGGCCACGTTGACCCTGGACGTCCCCGCGTCGGCCGCCGTCGACTCGGTCGTCAAGTGCCTCCCGGCCACCGGCTGCGGGCCGTTCCCGGCGTCGCTCACCGGCACCCGCGTGGCCGTCCGGCTGGTCGACGGCGGGGCCGGCGACGCCGACGGCAGGGCCAACGGCAAGATCGTCGACCCGATCGCCCCGGCCCGCCTGGCCACCCCGGCCTGCCCGCTCGGCCCCGGCGACCACGTCGTCCACCAGTGGAGCGGCACGGTCGGCACGACCGCGCTGGTCGTCACCGGCGCGGCCGACACCGAGGCGTTCTCGGTGCCCGACGGCTGCGAGCCGGCGTCGATGACGGTCCGGGTCCAGTGGACCAACCCGGTCGAGGACCTCGACCTCGCCGTCACCGGCCCCGACGGGCAGACGGCCGTGGCCGAGACCGGCAACACCACGACCGGCACGCCGTCCGAGACGATCACCTACGAGCGCCCGGCGGCCGGCGACTACTCGGCCAGGACCTACGGCTTCCTCAACGTCCAGACCTCCTACACGGGCGTCGCCACCGTCACGATCGCCGAGACGGCCGTGGACGGCGACCTCGACGGGGTCGACGACGCCGCCGACAACTGCGCGGCCGTGTTCAACCCGTCCCAGATCGACACCGACGGCGACGGCGCCGGCGACGCCTGCGACGTGCCGTCGCCCGAGCCCGCCCCCGACGCCACCACGCAGGTCTTCTCGGTCAGCGGGACGAGCGGCGTCACCGTGCAGGCCCCGCCGATCGGCCCCGGCGCCGACTTCCAGGGCGTGGGCCAGACCGTTGGCGGCCAGTTGGAGCACCGCTACGTGCTCACCCTGTCCGACCGCTACGCCGACTACTCGACCCTCGACGTCCGCCTCGCCTGGCCGCAGGCCTTCGTCGACTACTTCACCCTCGACGTGCGGGCCCCGAGCGGCCAGGTGCTGGCCGGCTCGTACGTCAACACGAACTACCAGGAGGTCAGCTTCGTCGACCCCGTCCCCGGCGAGTACACGCTGATCGTCAGGGAGACGAGGACGGCGGGGGCGACGTTCACCCTCACCGGCGCGGTCACCCGCGCCACCCGGGCCGACTACGGGCCGATCCCGCCGATCGCCTCCGGCCCCGGCCGCCCGCGGGTGGTCGTCGCCGTCCTCGACTCGGGCATCAACCCGTACCACGCGGCCTTCTACGCCGGCAGCGTCTACTACCCCGACGGCCATCCCTCGGCCGTCACCCAGGAGGTGCTCGACGAGCTGGGCGTCAAGCCCGAGAACGTGGTCGAGCTGACGAGGACCGGCAACCTGGCCGCCGACCTGGCCGCCGACGCCGCCTTCTGGGACCGGGTCCAGCCCGGCGAGCTGTACCACTTCAGGGGCACGAACATCGTGGCCACGTCCTTCGCCCCGCCCGGCGACGTGGTGCTGCGGCCGGACACGTCGAAGGAGGCCCACGGCGTCGGCACCAGCGCCGCCGTGCTGGCCGCCAACCCCGACGCCGTCCTGCTGTTCGTCGAGCAGGCGTCGGCCCTCGGCAGCGAGGCGTCGCACCGCTTCGCCTTCGAGCACCCGGCCGTCGACGTCGTGTCGACCAGCTACGGCGTGTCGATCCCGAACACCGGCTTCCCGCTCCCCGAGTACCGGGCCTTCGAGCACACCTACGACGGCGTCGTGAACCGCGGCAAGCTGCACTTCAGCTCGGGCGGCAACGGGCCGGGCATGACGCCGCTGCGGGCCGGCGCCGGCCCGTGGTGGAGCATCGGGGTGTCGGGCATCGAGGAGCACTCCTCCGAGGGCGACTCCCTGCTCTCCGGCAACTTCCCGGACTTCGTCTCGGACTTCACCCAGGACCTGCCCTACTGCATGGACTGCGAGGCCGGCTTCACCTCGGTCGGCGGCACCAGCTTCTCGACGCCGCGGGCCGCCGGGGTGGCGTCCCTCGCCCTCCTCGAGGCCAGGCGCGCCCTCGGCCACGCCGGCGGGATCACGACCGTCGACGGCACGCCGGTGATGGCGGCCGGCGACGGCCAGGCCATCACCAACTGGCGCCTCCGCCGGGCGCTGGAGGAGGCCGCCTGGGTGCCCGACAGCCTCGCCTACGACCCGGTGGAGGCCGTGTTCGACCTGGTCGGCCTGCCGATCAACCCGGTCGCCCCGTGGCTCCAGATCGGCTGGGGCGACCTGACCGCCGACCCGGCCAAGGGCGTCATCCCGGCCGCCCTCGCCGACCTGGGCCTGCCCGGGGTGGCGAGGACCAAGGCCCCCGGATTCTGCGAGTTCCAGACGGTGATCGTCACCGAGCGCCAGCTGTACTGGAACGAGATCGCCCCCGTGCTGCCCGACAACCCGATCCTCACCGGCGAGACCCCGCCCGGCGCGCCGGCCGAGGACCCGTTCGTCTACTGCCAGCCGGCTACGTCGTGAGCGCCACCCGCAGCCGCCAGCCGGCGAGGGCCAGCAGCACGGCGGCGTAGCCGCTCAGCACGGCCAGCTCGACGGCGACGGCCCCGAGGCCCTCGCCGTCGAGCACCAGGTCGGTCCAGCCGTCCATGGCCCAGGCGTGGGGGACGGCGTGGCCGATCACCCGCATCACCGGCGGCACGAGGTCGAGCGGCCACATGCAGCCGCCGAGCATGGCCATGCCGATGGCGACGGGGACGGCGATCGACTGGGCGGTGTCGGCCGAGCGGGCCGTCGCGCCGACCAGCAGGCCGACGGCCGTGCTCACCACGGCGAACACGACGGTGAGGAGCACGACGGCGACCGGGTCGCCCCAGTCGACGTCGAACAGCAGGCCGACGGCGAGGATCAGCCCGCCCTGGACCAGCGCGAACGCGAACTTGGCCAGGCCCACGCCGGCGACGATCGTCGACGCCGGGTGGGGGGTGACGAGCAGCCGGCGGGTGATCCCGTTCCGGCGGTCGGTGGCCAGCACGGCCCCGACGGTCAGCGAGTTCACGAACAGGAACAGCACGAGGTTCGACGGCGCCGTGTAGGAGAACGGGCTGAGGTCGCCCCGCCCCGGGTCGCCGATCCGCTCGACGGCGACGGCCACCGGCGCCAGGCCGTCGGCCTCCGCGGCCGCCACGTCGACCAGCGCGGCCCGGTCGCCGCCGGTCGCCTCGGCCGCGAACGTGGCCGCCGCTTGGACCCTGGCCTGCCCGCCGACCGCCCCGGTCACCGCCGAGCGGATGGGCGTGGCCGTCGCCCCGCCGGGGTCGGTGAGGAGGCCGACGGCGGCCGTCGTCCCGCCCTCGAGGGCGGCGCCGTAGCCGGCGGGGACGACGACCCCGCCCTCCACCCGGCCGGTGCGGACGTCGGTGCGCAGGTCGTCCTCGTCGCCGTAGGCGGCGACGTCGAGGGCGGGCGACCGGTCGAGGGCGGCGGCGAGCTCCCGGGACGCCGCGCTCCCGTCGAGGTCGACGACGCCGACGGGCAGGTCGCTCGACACGGCGCCGAACGTCGTGCCGATCACGATCATGATCACGACGGGCAGGACGGCCACGAAGAACGCCGCGGTGCGGTCGCGCACCACCCGCCGCAGCTCGTTGGCGCAGATGGCGAGGACGGCGGTCACGCCCCGAGCCGCCTCGCCAGCAGGTGCACGCCGGCCGCGCCGGTGACGAGCGCGGTCGCGGCCAGGACGGCGACCGCCGGCAGCACGTCGGCCAGGTCGCCCCGCCCCGCCGACAGCTCGGTGAACCCCCGCAGCGCCCACCCGTTGGGCGTCAGCAGCGACAGCCGGCGCAGGGCGTCGGGCAGGGCGCCCGGGGTGATGAAGTTGCCGCCGAGCAGGGCGAGGGTGAACGTGACGACCGCCGTCCACCCCTCGGCCTGGGCGTCGGTCCTGGCCAGGCCGGCGACCAGCGCCCCGATCCCGGCGACGGCGAGCACCGAGGCGACGATCAGCACCAGCACGGCGACCGGGTCGCCCCAGTCGGCACCGAGCGCGAGCCCGGTGACCCCCCACATGACGAGCAAGGTGACGAGGCCGGTCGCGACGACGGCGCCGGACTTGCCGAGCAGCACGGCGGCGAAGGGCACCGGGCTGGTCCGCACCCGGGCGAGGGTCCCCTCCCGCTGCTCGACGAGCAGGCTCCTCGCCCCCTGCCCGACGCTCAGGAACAGGAAGAGGATGGCCATCGACGGGCCGAAGTAGGCGGCCGGGTCGAAGCCGCCGTCGAACCCCGCGTCGGCCACCTCGACGGGCAGGCGGACGGCGGCGGCGCGGGCGGCCAGCGCGGCGAGGTCGTCGGCGGCGCCGGGGTCGGCGGCGATCGCCGTCCGCACGCCGAGCCGCGCCGCGTCCACCTGCGCGGCGAACCCCTCGGCCACGGCGGTGGCGATCGCCTCGCCGATGCGCTGCTCGGCGTCGGCCACCACCCGCAGGGAGAGCGGCCGGTCGCCGGCCAGCGAGTCGCCGAACCCGGCGGGGACCACCAGAGCGGCGGCGGCGTCGCCGTCCTCCACGGCCCCGGCCGCGGCGGCCGCCGACCCGGCCGCCGCG
>DASWMK010000157.1 GCA_036399815.1 Acidimicrobiales bacterium | reverse complement strand
GAGGCCTCCCCGTGGCGCTCCGGCCGCCGACCACTCCCCGAGGTCGGCGCCGCCGAGGAGACGGGCATCTCGGCGCACGGCGGGCGCCGGCGGGCTGCCCCGGCCGTCGCCGTCGGAGGCGGGCCGCTGGTCGACGGGCGAATGCACCTGGCCCGCGCCGAGGACGGGAACCGCCGTCGGAGGCGGGCCGCTGGTCGACGGGCGAACGCACCGCTGGCCCGCGCCGAGGACGGGGACCGCCGGCGGACCGGTCGTCGGCGGGCGACCACAGCGCTGGCGGACGCTCGCCAGGTCCGTCGCCATCACGCGGCGTCGAGGCCGAGCACGGCGACCACCTCCTCGAGCGAGCCGGCCCGGACGGCGGCCATGCCGGGCGGCGGGTCGGGGGCGGAGGCGGGCAGCACGGCCCGGCGGAAGCCGAGGCGAGCGGCCTCGGCGAGGCGGCGGTCGACCCCCCGCACCTGGCGCAGCTCGCCGCCGAGTCCGACCTCGCCGCAGGCCACCACGTCGGCCGGGATCGGCACGCCGCCGAGCGACGACACGACGGCCAGGGCGAGCGGCAGGTCGGCGGCCGGCTCGACCACCCGGACGCCGCCGACGGCGAGCGCGTGCACGTCCACCCCGCCGACGGGCAGGCCGAGCCGACGGTCGAGGACGGCGAGGAGCAGCGCCAGCCGGCCGGGATCGACGCCCTGCGCCGAGCGCCGGGGGCTGGCCAGCGGCGTGGACGCGACGAGGGCCTGGACCTCGACGAGGAGCGGCCGCTGCCCCTCGAGGGTCGGCGCCACCACCGACCCCGCCACCCCCGGCCGCCGGTCGGCCAGGAACAGCCCGCTGCCGTCGGGCACCCCGACCAGCCCGCCTTCCGTCATCTCGAACAGCCCCAGCTCGGCCGTCGCCCCGAACCGGTGCTTCACGGCCCGCAGCAGTCGGAGGGCGTGGTGGCGGTCGCCCTCGAAGGCGAGCACCGTGTCGACCACGTGCTCGAGCACGCGGGGCCCGGCCAGCGCACCGTCCTTCGTCACGTGGCCGACCAGCACGACGGCGAGCCCCCGCCGCTTCGCCTCGCCCACGAGCCGGGCCGTGCACTCCCTGACCTGGGAGACCGTGCCCGGCGCGGACCCGACGTCGGGGTCGAGCACGGTCTGGATGGAGTCGACGACGAGGAGGTCGGGGGCGACCTCGTCGACATGGGCGAGCACGTGCGCGACCGACGTGTCCGCCGCCAGCCACAGCCGGGGCGCGAGCGCGCCCAGCCGTTCGGCCCGCGACCGCACCTGCTGGGCCGACTCCTCCGCGGTGACGTAGAGGCAGCGGGCGCCGGTGGCCGCCACCGACGCGGCGGCCTGGAGGAGCAGGCTGCTCTTGCCGATGCCCGGCTCGCCGCCGAGGAGGGTGACCGACCCCGGCACCAGCCCACCGCCCAGCACGCGGTCGAGCTCGGGGAGGCCGGTGGCCCGGGGTGCGCCGTCGCCCCCGTCCACCTCGGCGATCGGCACCGCCGGGCCGGGTGGCGCCGCCAGGCCGGCGCCGGCCGGTGGCCCGTCCGGCTCCTCGAGGAGCGACCCCCACTCGCCGCACGTGGGGCACCGCCCGAGCCACTTGCCCGACTCGCCGCCGCAGGCCGAGCACCGGAACACCGCCTTGACCTTCGCCATGCGGACAGCATGACGAGGGGGTGTGACAGGAACGCCCGGCGGGCTACCAGTACCGGTAGCGGAACGACGTCAGCGCCCGGATGCCGACCACGCCGACCAGGCCGAGCACGGCCAGCGCGGCGACGCCCAGCCAGACGACCGTCGCCATCCGCACCTGCGAGCTGGTGGCGGCCACGTCGACCGGCTGCCCGCCCAGCGGCACCTCCCACACGGCCACCCCCGGCTCCTCCCGGGTGGCGCCGACGGGGCTGAGGTCGCCGGGGAGGGCGAGGGCCACCGTCACCGTCACGGCCTCGGCCGGCGGGGTGTCGCCGAGCAGCCCGGCGAGGTCCTGGCCGAACGGCAGCCCGCCGAGGCGCTGGGTCACCTGAGGGTCGGCGAAGGCCTCGAGCCCGCCGGACAGGTCGACCGTGCCCCTGGCCTCGACCTTCGAGCGGGCGAGCGAGCGGTCGACCGACGCCGAGAAGTCGAGGAACGGCCCGTTCGTCCCCGCCACCTCGGCCATCACGTCGGCCATCTCGTCGGGGTCGGCGAAGGGCTTGGTGGCCCGCACCCAGGTGCGGCCGTCCTCCTCCTCGGCCGGCCCGGTGACCGTCCACCCGGCCCGGGCGAGGTCGTCGACCCGCAGCTGGTCGGCGAGGTCGGGGATGCGGGACAGCGCCTCGGCGTCGAGGCCGACGGCCACCGAGACGGCGCCGCTGCCGTCGTCCTCGACGTCCACCCGCACGCGCACGTCGGTGTGGCAGGCGGAGGCGGCGAGGACGACGAGGACGGCGAGGGCGAGGAGGCGCCGGCGGGCGCCGCTCACGTCGTGCGGACGACGAGCAGCGAGCAGGGGAGGTGGTGGCTGAGCTTGTTCGGCACCGACCCGACGGGGAGGAAGCGGCGGGGGCCGGTCATGCCCCGGTTGCCGGTGACGACGAGGTCGTAGCCGCCCCGCTCGGCGGTGTCGGTGAGGGCGGAGACGGGGTCGGCGTCGACCACGCAGGTGTCGATGGGCACGCCGGACGAGCCGTGCCGGCGGGCCTCGCCGTCGACCACCGCCTGGGCCCGGGACGGCCGCCCGGCGGAGAGGATGGTCAGGCTGGCCCCCGTGGTCCTGGCGACGGCCACGGCCCGGTCGACGGCCCGGGCGGCGGTGGCCGACCCGTCGGTGCCGACCAGGATGCGCTGGTACACGGCGCCACCGTAGACGGCGTACGGTGGCCGGACGTGAGGCGCTCGACCTTCGCCGCCGTGGCGCTGACGGTCGCGCTGGCCGTCGCCGGGTGCGGGGCGGACGGCGGCGAGGAGGCCGGCGGCGGGCGGGGCGACCTGTGCAAGGCGGCCGAGGCCCAGCTCCAGGCCCTGTCGGACCTGTACGACGCCGCCGTCGCCGGGCTGCCGGCCGACGAGCTCGACGAGACCGCCGGTCGGGCCCGTCGGGCGGGCGCCGACCTGGTGGCCGCCGTGCCCGACGAGCTGGCCGACGACGCCGCCGTGCTCGTCGAGGTCGGCGACCGGCTGGCCGACGCCCTGGCCGAGCGGGGGCCGGGGCCGATGGGGGTGCCGGACGACGTCGCCGAGCAGATGGCGTCGCCGGCCTACGAGGCGGCCAGCGGGCGGGTGCTCGCCGCCCTCCACGACGACTGCGGCGCCGACCCCGGCGCCGGCTGACACCCCGCCGCCACCAGGCCGCCGGCCCGTCACGCCAGGCGCGCCGGCCGACCGCCAGGCCGGCACAGGACGACGACGCCCCACCGGACCGCCGGCGCCCGTCACGGACGGCCCGCCCGCGGACATCGCGGACGATGCCGGACTGCCGGCGCGGTCACGACCGGTCTCCGGCGCACATCGCGGACGAGCAGGTCGACCTCGCCACACCGGAGCGCCGGCCGACCCGAGGCCGGCGCAGGACGACGACGCCCCGGGGCGACCGATGGCGCCTTGCGGACGCGGCGGGTGCGAGACCCGGCGCCGGACGCGCAACCGGCGGGCCCGCTCGGGGCCCGCCGGTCGGCGGATCGGTGGTGCGGCTCGGCTACTGGTCGGTGGGGCCGGCCTCGGCGAACTCGACCGGCGGGGGCTCGAAGCCCTCGACGGCCCGGAACACGACCATGTTCTCGCCGCGGGCCGACTCGGGGTCGGTCTCCACGTCGACGACCACGGTCTCGCCGGCCCGGAACTGCTTCCACAGCAGCCGCTCGGACAGCGGGTCCTCCACCAGGCGCTGGATGGCCCGGCGGAGCGGGCGGGCGCCGAGGGCGGGGTCGTAGCCCTTGTCGGCCAGGTGCTGCTTGGCCTCGTTGGTGAGGACGAGGCCGATGCCCTGGCCCTCCAGCTGGGTGCTGACCCGCTTCATCATCAGGTCGACGATCGACATGACCTCGGCCCGCGAGAGCTCGTGGAAGACGATCGTCTCGTCGATGCGGTTCAGGAACTCCGGCCGGAAGTGCTGCTTCAGGGCGTCGTTGACCTTCTCCTTCATCCGCTCGTAGGTCACGGCCTCGTCGGTGGTGCCGAAGCCGACGCGGGCCTTGCGGAGGTCGGCGGTGCCCAGGTTCGAGGTCATGATCAGCACGGTGTTGCGGAAGTCGACGCTGCGGCCCTGCGAGTCGGTGAGCCGGCCCTCCTCCAGGATCTGGAGGAGCGTGTTGAACACGTCGGGGTGGGCCTTCTCGATCTCGTCGAACAGCACCACCGAGAACGGCTTGCGCCGCACGGCTTCGGTGAGCTGGCCGCCCTCCTCGTAGCCGACGTAGCCGGGGGGCGACCCGACCAGGCGGCTGACCGTGTGCTTCTCCATGTACTCGCTCATGTCGAGCTGGATCAGCGACTGCTCGTCCCCGAAGAGGAACTCGGCGAGGGTCTTCGCCAGCTCGGTCTTCCCCACGCCCGACGGGCCGAGGAAGATGAACGAGCCGGACGGGCGCTTCGGGTCCTTGAGGCCGGCCCTGGTGCGCCGGATGGCCTGGGAGACCGCCCTGATGGCGTCCTCCTGGCCGACGACCCGCTTGTGCAGCTCGTCCTCCATGCGGAGGAGCTTGGCCGTCTCCTCCTCGGTGAGCTTGTAGACCGGGATGCCGGTCCACACGGAGAGGACCTCGGCGATGGCCTCCTCGTCGACCTCGTCGAACAGGTCGATGCCGGACGCCTTGATCTCCCGCTCCTTGCGCTCCTTCTCGCCGAGCAGCTCCTTCTCGCGGTCGCGGAGGCGGCCGGCCTCCTCGAACCGCTGGGCCTCGACGGCCTCCTTCTTCTGCTGGACCACCTGGGCGATCTGGTTCTCGAGCTCCTTGAAGTCCGGCGGGGTCTCCATGCGCTTGATGCGCAGGCGGGAGCCGGCCTCGTCGATGAGGTCGATGGCCTTGTCCGGCAGGTGGCGGTCCGAGATGTAGCGGTCGGCCAGGTTGGCCGCGGCGACGAGCGCCTGGTCGGTGATCGTGACCCGGTGGTGCGCCTCGTACCGGTCGCGCAGGCCCTTCAGGATCTCGATGGTGTGGGCGACGGTCGGCTCGTCGACCGTGATCTTCTGGAACCGCCGCTCGAGGGCGGCGTCCTTCTCGAGGTGCTTGCGGTACTCGTCGAGGGTGGTGGCGCCGATCGTCTGCAGCTCGCCCCTCGCCAGCATCGGCTTCAGGATCGAGGCGGCGTCGATGGCGCCCTCGGCGGCGCCGGCGCCGACGAGCGTGTGCAGCTCGTCGATGAACAGGATGATGTCGCCCCGGGTGCGGATCTCCTTCAGCACCTTCTTCAGGCGCTCCTCGAAGTCGCCCCGGTAGCGGCTGCCGGCGACGAGGGCGCCGAGGTCGAGCGTGTAGAGCTGCTTGTTGTGCAGGGTCTCGGGGACGTCGTTGGCGACGATCTTCTGGGCGAGGCCCTCGACGATGGCCGTCTTGCCGACGCCGGGCTCGCCCACGAGGACCGGGTTGTTCTTGGTCCGCCGGGAGAGCACCTGCATGACCCGCTCGATCTCGCGGCTGCGGCCGATGACCGGGTCGAGCTTCTTCTCCCTGGCCAGCTGGGTGAGGTTGCGGCCGAACTGGTCGAGCACGAGCGACCCGGAGGGGGCCTGCTCGCCGCTGCTGCCGGACGCCGCGCCGGCCTTCTCCTGGCTGCCGGGGCCCTGGTAGCCGGACAGCAGCTGGATGACCTGCTGGCGGACGCGGGACAGGTCGGCGCCGAGCTTCACGAGGACCTGGGCGGCGACGCCCTCGCCCTCGCGGATCAGCCCGAGCAGGATGTGCTCGGTGCCGATGTAGTTGTGCCCGAGCTGGAGGGCCTCGCGGAGCGACAGCTCCAGGACCTTCTTCGCCCGCGGCGTGAACGGGATGTGGCCGGACGGCGAGGAGCCGCCCTGCCCGATGATGTCCTCGACCTGGCTGCGCACGGCCTCGAGCGAGATGCCGAGCGACTCCAGCGCCTTGGCGGCGACCCCCTCACCCTCGTGGATCAGACCCAGGAGGATGTGCTCGGTGCCGATGTAGTTGTGGTTGAGGAGCCTCGCTTCCTCCTGGGCCAGGACGACGACCCGGCGGGCCCGGTCAGTGAAGCGCTCGAACAATTGATGCCTCCCACACGTGGGGGTCTCGTTGCCCGATTCTATCCGGGCACCCCCTGTCGTACCGTCGCCGTCGCCTTCCCCCATCGGCTGACGGCCGTGGGTTGCAAGGGTACGGGTGGGAGGCACCGATCCCACGTGACTGGCGCGACCCTCCACCATGCCCATTGGACGTTCCCTTACGACCCGTCCGTTTGCCATCGGGCAGGACAGCCCGTAGTGTCCACTCGCTGCCTGGTCGGGGCCCCTGGGTGGTTGCGGGGGCCGGTGGGGCGGCTCGTGTGGCGGCGCGGCGTGGAGCGCTGCTCGGACAATTCGGCGGGGCGCGGTGCCGCGCCGTTCCAGGCCCGACGAGGGGGAATCGAACG
>DASWMK010000156.1 GCA_036399815.1 Acidimicrobiales bacterium | reverse complement strand
CCGGCCCGCACGGCCGGTGGCCGGTGGCGGCCAGCCAGGCGAGCACGGCGCCGGCCGCGGCCGGCACGCCCGCGTAGGGGCCGACGACCACGGCGGCCGCCACCCGCCGGGCCGGGAGCACCACGCCGGCGCCGGCGCCCGCGCCGGCGGCGCCGGGCGCGAGCGGGACGGCGACCTCCACGTCGACCTCGCCGCCGCCGGCCCCGTGGACGAGGGCCAGCGGGGCGGCGACCGCCCTGGCCCCGGCCGCGGCCACCCGCTCCTCGACGTCCACGAACAGCGCGCCCACGTCGCCCTCGCCGGACACCGTGGCCCGCCGCGTGGCGTAGGCGGCGGCCGGGACGGTCTTGGCCGTCACCGGCACGGCCGGGTCGAACACGTCGAGGGCGGCCAGGCGCCGGTCGAGCTCGTCCCGCTCGGCGAGGATGGCCCGCCGGCGGGCGGCCAGCGCCTCCCGGTCGAGGGCGCCGTCGCCGGCCAGCAGCCCGCCGGCCTCGTCGAGCCCGAAGCCCAGCCCGCGGAGGGCGACGAGGCGGGCGACGACCGGCAGCTGGGCCGGCGAGTAGTACCGGTAGCCCGACGACGGGTCGACGCGGGCCGGCGGCAGGAGGCCCCGCTCGTCGTAGTGGCGGAGCATCTTAACGCTGACCCCGGCCAGCGCCGCGAAGTCCCCGATGCGCAGCACGCCTTGACTCTCCCACCGGGGGAGGCCCGAGTGTGGCGCCCGTGCACCCGATCAGGATCGGCGTCCAGCTCCACCCCCAGCACGGCGAGGCGAGGGCGCTGCTCGACGCCGGCGTGGCCGTGGACCGGATGGGCGCCGACCGGCTGTGGACCTGGGACCACTTCTTCCCGCTGTACGGCGACCCCGGGGGCCGCCACTTCGAGTGCACGTCGCTGCTCGCCGCCTGGGCGGCGGTGACCGAGCGGGTCGAGCTCGGGCCGCTCGTGGCCTGCGCCGCCTACCGGAACCCCCACCTGCTGGCCGACGTGGCGAGGACCGTCGACCACCTGAGCGGCGGCCGGTTCGTGCTCGGCCTCGGCGCCGGGTGGTTCGAGCGCGACTACGAGGAGTACGGGTACGCCTTCGACCCGCCGGGCCGGCGCCTCGACCTGCTCGAGCGGACGATCGAGGCCGTGCGGGAGCGGTGGCCCCGGCTGGTGCCGCCGCCGGTGCGGCCGGTGCCGCTGCTGATCGGCGGGACCGGCCCCCGGCGCACGCTCCGGGTGGTCGCCCGGCACGCCGACGAGTGGCACGCCATGTTCCCCGACCACCCGGGCGAGGCCGAGGCGTCGGTCGCCGCCCTGGCGCGGTGGTGCGAGGTGGAGGGGCGGGACCCGGCCACCGTTCGCATGGGCGTCGGGATCGAGCCGGGGGCGCTCGGCCGGGACCTGGCCGAGCACGCCGACGCCTACGTCGCGCTGGGGTTCACCGACTTCTCGCTCGGCGTGAACGGCCCGGCCTGGGACCTCGGGCCGGTCGGCGACTGGCTGGCCTGGCGGGACGAGCGCAACGCCGGCTGACCCGGGCGGGTGGCGGTCACCAGCCAGGCGGCCACGCCGAGGGTGACGCCGCCGGGCCCGAGGCGCGACCCCAGCGCGGCCCGCAGCGCGTCGACGGCCGCCGCCCTGGCCGCCTCGGGGGCGCCGTCGAAGAACCGGCGGTGCAGGCTGTTGTGCAGGACGAACCGGCAGGCCTCGTCCAGGTCGCGCCCGATCACGGCCGGGCGGTCGACCGGCTCGGCCGTCACGTCGGCCAGCCCGGCCGCGGCCAGCGTGCGGAGGACGAGGTCGCGGTCCCTGAACGAGAACGGCCCGGCCGCGGGGCCCTCGTCGCGGGGCCGGCCGAGGTGGGCGCCGACGGCGACGGCCGGCACCGTGACCCAGGAGTTGCGGAGCGGGTGGCGGAAGCACACGAACACCAGCCGGCCGCCGGGGCGCAGCGCCGAGCGCAGGTTGGCGAAGGCGGCGACCGGGTCCTCGAAGTAGGTGATGCCGAACCGGCTGAGGACCACGTCGAAGGCGTCCGGGCCGAAGTCGTGCACCTGGGCGTCGGCCCGCTCGAAGCGCACGTTGCCGAGGCCGGCGTCGGCGGCCCGCTCCCTGGCCCTCGCCAGCATCGGGCCGGACAGGTCCACGCCGAGCACCGGCCCCGGCGCGGCCCGCCGGCCGGCCTCGATCGTCGACGCCCCGCACCCGCAGCCCACGTCGAGGACCCGCTCGCCGGGCGCGACGGCGGCCGCCTCGGCCAGCGCCTCGCCCACGGGGGCGAGCGCGAGGTCCCAGCGCTCCTGGAGCTCGACCCAGCGGCGTCCCTCGGGGCCGTCCCACTCGTCGCGCTGCTCGGCGTTGGGCGCGTGCACCGGGGGCGACCGTAGCGGCGACGATGCGGCCGTGGACGCACCTCGGCTGGCCGACCTCGCCGCCGTCCTCGGCCCGCCCGCGGGCGCCGCCGACGCCGCCTTCCGGGCCGCGACGGCGCCCGCCGCCGACCTGGCCGACCCCGCCCACCGCGCCGCCCTGCTCGGATGGCTGAACGCCTGGGGGTGCCGCATCCGGGTGCCCCGGCCGGGCGAGCCGTCCCCGTTCGACGGGGCGGTGGCCGGCTGGTGGGCCGCCTGGGGCCGCCGGCTCCCGGCCCGGCGGGCGACGGTGGCGACGATCCCCGACCGGGCCGTCGACGCCCTCGCCGCCGCCTACGCCGACCTGCGGGACCGGCCGGTGGCCCTCGGGCCCGGCGGCGGCCCCCGCCGCCTCGGGCCGACGGCGGCGGCCAAGGCCGTGCACGCCCTGCGGCCCCGGGCGGTGGTCCCATGGGACGCGGCCATCGCCGCCCGGCTCCACGGGGCCACGACGGCCGACGCCTTCGCCGCCCACCAGCGCCTGGCCCGGTCGTGGGCCGTCGCCCTCCTGGCCGAGGCCGGCACCGGCGAGCGGGCGCTCGTCGCCCGCCTCGGCCGGCCGGAGACCACGCTCGCCCGGCTGCTCGACGAGTACCTCTACCGCACGGTGACGAGGGGGGTGGGTTGAGGGCGGGCGGCAGGGGAAGGGATGGGTCGCCGTGGGCCGCCCGTCGCCCTCGGCACCACCGCGCGCCGCGCTGGAGCGGCGGGCGTGAAGCTCGCCCTGCCCTCCATCGTCGACGACTTCGAGGGCCGCCGCGTCCTCGTGCTCGGCGACGCCGTCCTCGACGTCTACCTGCGGGGCGACGCCGACCGGCTGTGCCGCGAGGCGCCGGTCCCGACCGTCGTCCTCCGCGACCACGCCGACGCCCCCGGCGCGGCCGCCAACGCCGCCGCCAACCTGGCCAGGCTGGGCGCCTCGGTCACGCTCCTCACCGTCGTCGGCGACGACGGGGCGGCCGAGCGGCTGGCCGGGATCCTGGCCGGGCACGGCGTCGACACGTCGGCCGTCGTGGCCGAGCGGGGCCGGGCGACGGTGGCCAAGCACCGCCTGCTGGCCGACGGCCAGATGCTGGCCCGCTTCGACGAGGGCAGCCTCCACCCGCCGGGCCGGGCCACCGTCGCCCGCCTGCTCGACCACCTGGACGCCGGCTTCGAGCGGGCCGACGCCGTGCTCGTGTCCGACTACGGGCTCGGCACCCTGCCCCGCCCGGTGCGCCGCCGCCTGGGCGAGCTCCAGCGGCGCCGGCCCCGGCTGGTCGCCCTCGACGCCCACGACCTCACCGCCTGGCGGGACCTCCGGCCGACCGTGGTGAAGCCGAACTACGACGAGCTCCTCGCCCTCCTCGGCCTCGGCCACCTGGCCGGGCCGACCCGGGCCGAGCTGGTCGAGATGCAGGGGGCGAGGGTGCTCGACGCCACCGGCGCCCAGGTCGCGGCCGTCACCCTCGACGGCGACGGCGCCGTGATCCTCCAGCGAGGCGAGCCGCCCTACCGCACGTACGCGCGGGCCGGCGCCCGCACCGGCGTGGCCGGGGCCGGCGACACCTACCTGGCCGCGTTCACCCTGTCGCTGGCGGCCGGCGCCGGCGCCGAGGTGGCCGCGGAGGTGGCGTCGGCGGCGGCCGGGATCGTGGTCGGGAAGGACGGCACGGCGCTCTGTTCGGCGGTCGAGCTGCGGGAGGCGCTCCACGACGACCGCAAGGAGGTGGCCTCCCTCGACCGGCTGCGCAACTGCGTGGCCCTGCACCGCCAGCGGGGTCACCGGCTCGTGTTCACCAACGGCTGCTTCGACATCCTCCACCCCGGCCACATCAGCTACCTGAACGGCGCCAAGGCCCAGGGCGACGTGCTGATCGTCGGCGTGAACGGCGACCGCTCGGTGGCCCGCCTGAAGGGGGCCGGCCGGCCCATCAACCGCCTCGAGGACCGGGTGCGGGTGCTCGCCGCGCTGAGCTCGGTCGACCACGTCGTGCCCTTCGACGGCGACACCCCGCTCGACCTCGTCGACGTCGTCCGGCCCGACGTGTTCGTGAAGGGCGGCGACTACACGGTCGACACGATCCCGGAGGCGGCGAGGGTGCGGGAGCTCGGCGGCGAGGTGCGGGTGCTGCCCTACGTCGAGGGCCGGTCGACGACCGGGATCATCGGTCGGGCGGCGTCGGCCGCCGCCGACGGTTGAGCCCGCCGGGCTGGGAGGGCGTCCGGCGCGTCCTCGCCGTGCGCCTCGACAACGTCGGCGACGTCGTCATGCTCGGCCCCGCGCTGCGGGCCGTCCGGCGGGGCCTGCCCGGGGCGACGGTCACGCTGCTGTGCTCCCCGGCCGGCAGCCAGGCGGCGCCGCTGCTGGCCGAGGTGGACGACGTGCTCGTGCACCGGGCCGTGTGGCAGGACGCGTCCGGGTCGATGCCGCTCGACCCGGCCAGGGAGCTGGCCCTCGTCGACCGGCTGCGGGACGGCCGCCACGACGCCGCGCTCGTGTTCACGAGCTTCGGCCAGACCCCGCACACGCCGGCCTACGCCTGCTACCTGGCCGGCATCCCGATCCGGGTCGGCGAGTCGAAGGAGTTCGGCGGCAGCGTGCTGTCCGTCGCCGCCCCGCCCCTGCCCGACGCGGCCCACCAGGTCGACCGCAACGTCCACCTCGTCGAGGCGGCCGGGTTCGCCGCCGACGGCCGGCACCTCGCCCTGCGCCTCCCGCCGGGGGCGGGCGCGGCGGCCGCTGGCGCGCTGGCCGGGGCCGGCGTGGACCCGGGCCGTCCGTACGCGGTGGTGGCGCCGGGCGCGTCGGCCGCCGCCAGGCGCTACCCGGCGGAACGGTTCGCCGCCGTCGTCGCCGGCCTGGCCGACCTGCTCCCGGTCGTCGTCGCCGGCAGCGAGCGGGAGCGGGCCCTCGTCGGGGAGGTGGCCGGCGACCGGGGCGCCGCCCTGGCCGGGCGCACGTCGGTGGCCGAGCTGGCGGCGGCCGTGGCCGGCGCCGCGCTCGTCGTCTGCAACAACTCGGGCCCGCTCCACCTGGCCGACGCGTTCGCCGTCCCCCAGGTCGTCCTCTACTCGGGCACCGACCTCGTCACCCAGTGGGAGCCCCGGTCGTCGCCGGCCGAGGTGCTGCGCCGCGACGTCTGGTGCAGCCCGTGCTACCGCTTCCGCTGCCCGTACGACCTCGGGTGCGTCGACGTGCCGCCCGCCGAGGTGCTGGCCGCCGCCCGCCGCCTGCTGGCGAGGGTTCCGCTCGCGACGGGCGGGTACCGCGCTGGCATGGACGTGGACATCATCGAGCTCCTCACCACCCAGCACCGCGAGGTGGAGCAGCGCTGGACGATGCTCCAGGAGGCCCGCCAGGCCGGGACGGGCGGCCCGTCCGGCGACCTCGGCCGGGAGATCGTCGCCCTGCTCTCCGGGCACGACGCGCTGGAGACCCGGCTCCTGTACCCCGAGCTGCGGGCCCAGGACGGCGACGAGGGCCGCGAGCTCGCCGAGCACGGCCTCGAGGAGCACGAGGAGGTGCGCGAGCTGCTGAGCCGGATGGACGGGAAGGACCCAGCCGACGAGGCGGTGTTCGCCACCTTCCAGGAGTGCCTCGCCGCCGTCATGGCCCACGTGCAGGAGGAGGAGGGGCGGATCTTCCCGCTGCTGCGCGCGTCGGTCGGCCAGGACCGGCTGCTCGACCTCGGGCGGCAGGCGTCGGCCATGGACGGCATGGCGCCGACCCACCCCCACCCGCACACCCCCGACGGCACGCTCGGGGCCACCGTGGCCGACCGCTCCTAGTCGGCGCGGTCGAGGACGAAGGGCGCGTCGACCTCGCGCCCGGGGGTCGTGGTCGGCACCTCCTGGTGCCAGGCCCCCGACGGCGCGAGGCCGGCGCCGCCCGAGCGGGCCATCACCCGCAGCTGGGCGACGACGTCCTCGCCGCAGTGGGCGGCCGGCAGGTCGGGCCAGAAGCCGAAGCCGCCGGCGTCGCGGAGCGCGGCGGTGTCGAACAGCACGCAGCCGCCCACCCAGGCGACCTTGTACAGCCGCTCGCACGAGCGGTCGACCCCGAGGCGCTCGCAGAGCCGGTGCAGGTGGGCGGCGAAGTGGAGGCGGCTGCGCTCCCAGCCGGGCCCGTCGGGCACGACCCGCTCGGGGCGCACCGGGCCGTCCCAGAACGGGACGGCGAGGTCGGGCGGCGGCTGATCGACCGCCGCCGCCGACCGGACGGCGCCCGGCGCGTCCACGAACGCGCCGACGAACCCGCACCGCTCGCGGCGGATGGCCCGCAGGAGCCGCTCGACCACGTCCGGCTCGAGCAGGACGTCGTCGTCGAGGAACAGGGCGTAGGGGGCGGTGGCCCGGTCGAGGAGAAACTGGCGCTGGTGGGCGAGCCCGCGGCGGGGGAGGTTCTTGTGGACCTCGACGGGGCGACCGCCGATCCGCAGCACTTCGGCGACGGCCCGCACCTCGGGCCGGTCGGCGGCGTCGAAGCCCTCCGTCTGGTCGGCGACGACCACCCGGAGGTCGCGGTGGGTCTGGCCGAGCAGCCCCGCCAGGGTGACGGCCAGCGCCGCCGGCCGCCCGCACGTGGGGACGAGCACGTCCACGCCGGCCACGGCGACCGACCGTACCCACGCGCCGGCCCGGGAGCCGCCCCTCCGGGACGGTCAGCCGGCGGCGGCGCAGACGGCGGCGGCGACGGCCGGCGCCACGCTGGCGTCGAACACGCTCGGGACCACGAAGTTCACGTTCAGCCGGTCCGGGGTGACCACGTCGGCGATGGCGGTGGCCGCCGCGCTCATCATCGCGTCGGTGACCTCGGTGGCCCCGGCGTCGAGCAGGCCCCGGAAGAAGCCGGGGAAGGCGAGCACGTTGTTGATCTGGTTCGGGAAGTCGCTCCGCCCGGTGGCGACGACCTCGGCGTGCCGGCGGGCCTCCAGCGGGTCGACCTCCGGGTCCGGGTTGGCCAGCGCGAACACGACGGACCGGTCCGCCATCGTGGCCACGTCGTCGCCGGTGAGGATGCGGGCGGCGCTGACGCCGATGAACACGTCCGCCCCGACCAGCGCCTCGCGCAGCGACCCGGCGACGCCGTGCGGGTTGGTGTGGTCGAGCACCCACCGCCGGTTGGCGTCGTCGCCGTCCTCGGGCCCCAGCACCCCCTCGCGGCCGACCGGCACGATGTCGCGCGCCCCCTGGCCGTGGAGGAGCCGGATGATCGCCGTGCCGGCCGCGCCCACGCCGGCGACCACGATCCGCACGCCGCCCAGCTCCTTGCCGACCACCCGCAGGGCGTTGGTCAGCGCCGCCAGCACGACGATGGCGGTGCCGTGCTGGTCGTCGTGGAAGACGGGGATGTCGAGCCGCTCGCGGAGGCGGCGCTCGATGTCGAAGCAGCGGGGCGCGGCGATGTCCTCGAGGTTGATCCCGCCGTAGACCGGGGCGATGGCGGCCACGATCTCGACGATCAGGTCGGGGTCCTGGGTGTCCAGGCACACGGGCCAGGCGTCCACGTCGGCGAAGCGCTTGAACAGCGCGGCCTTGCCCTCCATCACCGGCAGGGCGGCGTGGGGCCCGAGGTTGCCGAGGCCGAGCACGGCCGAGCCGTCGGTGACGACGGCGACGGCGTTGCGCTTGATCGTCAGCCGCCTCGCGTCCTCCGGGTTGGCGGCGATGGCCTCGCACACCCGGGCGACCCCCGGCGTGTACGCCCTGGAGAGGTCGTCGCGGTGGCGGAGGGGCACCTTCGGCTGGACCTCGATCTTGCCGCCGAGGTGGAGCAGGAACGTGCGGTCGCTGACCTTGCGGACCGAGAACCCGGGCAGCGCCCGCACGGCGGCGGTCACCTCGTCGCCGTGGGCCACGTCGACGACGTCGACGGTGACGTCGACCACGATGCGGTCGTGCTGGGACTCGACGACGTCGAGCGCGGTCAGCGCCCCGCCGGCGCTGCCGATCGCCGCGGTCAGGTCGCCGGTGGCGCCGGCGGTGGCCGGGGCCTCGACCCGCACGGTGACCGAGTAGCCGGGGCTGGGCGCGGGCACCGCGTCAGTCCCGGTGGAGGGTCAGGGTGATGTCGACGTTGCCCCGCGTGGCGTTCGAGTACGGGCACAGCTCGTGGGCCCCGGCCAGCAGCTCCCGGCCCCGGTCCTCGGGGACGCCGGGCAGCTCGGCGACCAGCTCGACGGCGAGGGCGAAGCCCCGCTCGCCACGGCCGATGCCGACCCTGGCGGTGACGGCGGAGCCCTCCACGTCGACCCCGGCCTTGCGGGCGACGGCCTTCAGCGCCGAGTGGAAGCAGCCCGCGTAGCCGGCGGCGAACAGCTGCTCGGGGTTGGTGCCCGTCCCGCCGGCCCCTCCCAGCTCCTTCGGGACCACCAGCCGCACGTCGAGCTCGCCGTCCGACGAGGCGGCCCGCCCGTCCCGCCCGCCCCAGGCCGTGGCCTCCGCGGTGTAGAGCGCGTCCATCCGCCCACCATGGCACGTCAGGCCCAGCGGACGTGCACCTGGTCGAGGAAGCGGGCGAGCACGGCGCGGTCGCCGGCGACGGTCAGGCCCCGCGGGCCCCGCCGGTTCCACAGGGTGAGGTGGACGGCGGCCGCCGGGCCGGTCACCTCGCAGTCCGCCGGCGCCGGGTCGCCGACGGCCGTGCCGACCCCGTCTGGGCCGATGCGGACCAGCCAGTCGCCGGGCACGTCGACGGTCCCGACCCGCAGCGACCGGGGCGGGTCGGCCCGCAGCCCCGTCCCCCGGGGCACGAAGCCGGTGAGCAGCTCGTCCACCCCGTCGGCGGCGAGGCGGGCGTCGAACGGGCCGTCGACCCCGGCGGCCAGCTCGGCGTCGACCCGGTGGACGGCCGTCTCGTGGGCCTGGCGGCGGGCCCACATGGCGAGCGGCGTCGGCGCCGGCAGGAACGCGAAGCAGGCGAGGCCGGGGTCGGCGCCGGCCAGGGCCTCGACCAGCGCGGCGTGGCCGTCGAGGAACCACCCGACCAGCGCGGCGTCGTCCGGCCAGGTGCCGACCACGTCGTCGAGGTCGGGGCTCCACGGCTCGGTGCGAGGGGCGGTGACGACCTCGGTGGCCCACCGGTGGACGCCGCCGAGGTGGCGGGCGAGGTCCCGCACCGTCCAGTCCGGGCAGGTGGGGACCGCAGCGTCGGGCCCGGCCCGCTCGACGGCGGCCGCGAACCGGGGGCCGTCGTCCCGGAGGGCGGCGACGTGCTCGTCGATCTGGAACAGGATGCCGGCCATGGCCGGGAGCATGGCAGTCGGAAAGGCCCGCTTGGAGGCGTTCTCGGATGGCGTGTTCGCCATCGTGATCACCCTGCTCGTCATCGAGATCCGCCCACCCGAGCTCGAGGAGGGCGAGCGCCTGGCCTCGGGGCTGTGGGACCAGTGGCCCAACTACGTGGGGTACGCCCTCAGCTTCCTGATCCTCGGGGTGATGTGGCTGAACCACCACCGGATGTTCCAGCCCGTCCGCCGGGTCGACGGCCGGGTGCTCGTCCTCAACCTGAACCTGCTCCTGTGGGCGGCGCTGATCCCGTTCCCGACGGCGGTCGTCGCCGAGCACCTGCGGGAGGGCGGGGACGACGCGAAGACGGCCGTCGCCCTCTACGGCGGGGTCATCCTGCTCACCGCCGTCTCGTTCTCCCTGCTGTACCTGGCCATCACGCGGGAGGGGGTGGTGGACGACCTGCCGCCCCGGCGCGAGGTGCGCCTGGCCCGGCTCCGCTTCGGGCTCGGGGTCGGCGTCTACGCGCTCGCCTTCCTGCTGTCGTTCGTGTCGCCCGGCCTCGCGCTGGTGGCCCACGCGGCGATGGCCGCCTACTACCTCACCGAGCAGGCGTCCCGCCTCCCGGCCGGCGGCCCGGCCCGACCATCCCCCGGGGGCGCGCCGGCCCACCCGTAGCATCCGCCCGGCCCCGCCCGGGTATCGGTGCGGCGGAAGGAGGTCCGATGGGTGGCGTGATGATGGTCGTGGCCGAGGTGCTGGCGCTCGGGACGCTCGTCTTCCTGATCTGGACGACGGTGAGGAGCATCCGCAACGAGCGGACGGGCGAGCGCGGCGGCGTGTGGCGGGAGTTCGGGCTCGGGCTGTTGCTGATGATCCTGTTCTTCGCCACCTGGATCGGCCAGGGGATCACGGAGTGGCAGGTGTTCACCGACGACGCGCGCGAGCACGGGGAGACCCCCGAGCTCGGCGACTTCGCCTCGGAGTTCGGGCAGTCGACGCTCGAGAACTGGCAGTCGGAGTTCCTCCAGCTGTTCTCCTTCGTCACGCTGTCCGCGCTGTACATCCACAAGGGCAGCGCCGAGTCGAAGGACACCGACGAGAAGCTCGAGGCCGCCATCCGGCGGATCGAGGAGCACCTCGGCACGCTCCCGCCCGACCCGCCGAGCGGCGAGAACCGCTGGCAGCTGCCCGACACGCCGGGCCGCATGTCGTCCTAGCCCATGCCGGCCGGGTCCACCGTCGAGCTCCACGCCGGCGGGCTGACGTTCCCCGCCCTCGCGGCCGGGCCCGAGGACGGCGAGCTCGTCCTCCTGCTGCACGGGTTCCCGCAGACGGCCGGCGCCTGGCGACCCCAGCTCGACGGGCTGGCGGCCGCCGGCTACCGGGCGGTGGCGCCCACCCAGCGGGGCTACGCGGCGAGCGCCCGGCCGCCCGGCGGACGGCGGGCCTACCGGCTGCCGGCGCTCGTCGACGACGTGCTCGGCATGGCCCGCCACCTCGGCCGGGACCGCTTCTCGGTGGTCGGGCACGACTGGGGCGGCGCCGTCGCCTGGGCCCTCGCCGCCCACCACCCCGAGCGGCTGCGCACGGTGGCGGTGGTGTCGACCCCGCACCCCCGGGCCGTGCGGGAGTCGCTCGGGCGCAGCCTCCAGGCCCTGCGGTCCTCCTACGTCGGCTTCTTCGCCCTGCCGGCGCTGCCCGAGGCCGTCCTCCTGGCCGGCGGCGGCGCCGTCCTGCGCCGGATGCTGGTCGGCTCCGGGCTCCCCGCCGACCGGGCCGACGAGTACGTCGCCGCCATGCGGGAGCCGGGGGCGCTGTCCGGCGCGCTCGGCTGGTACCGGGCCGCCCGGCCCGGCGACCTCGCGCTCGGCGACGTCAGCGTGCCCACCCTCTACGTCTGGAGCCCGGGCGACCCGGCCCTCGGCGGCACGGCCGCCCGCCGCACCGCCGCCCACGTCACCGGGCCGTACCGCTTCGAGGTGCTCGAGGGCGCCCCGCACTGGATCCCCGAGACCCGCCCGGGCGAGCTCACCCGGCTGCTCGTCGACCACCTGGGGTCGCGGTAGTGGCCGGGCGGGAGCCCGAGGAGCAGGTCCCCGTCCCGATCACGCTCCAGCGGTGGCGGGACATGACGTTCCTCCACTGGTCCTACGACCCCGACGTGCTCGCCGGGCTGCTGCCGCCCGGCCTCGAGCCCGACGTGCACGACGGGCGGGCCTGGGTCGGGATGACGCCGTTCGTGATGGACGCCATCCGCCCGCCGGTGGGCCCGGCCGTGCCCCGCCTGTCGACGTTCCCGGAGACCAACGTGCGCACCTACGTGCGGGGGCCGGGCGGCGTCGACGGGCTCTGGTTCCTCACCCTCGAGGCCGACAACCTGGCCCTCGTGCTCGGGGCCAGGGCGTTCTACGGCGTGCCCTACCGGTGGGCGGCGATGAAGGTCGACCGGGACGGCGACCGGGTCGTCTACCGCAGCCGGCGGCGGTCGTCGCCCACGGCCGGGCACCACGTCGTCGTGCGGCCGCTGCCGGGCGACGGCTGGGAGGCGGGGCCGCT
>DASWMK010000155.1 GCA_036399815.1 Acidimicrobiales bacterium | reverse complement strand
CTTCGTCGACACCGAGGGCACCGGCGGCCGCCCCGGCCAGCCCATCGACCCCACCGCCGTCCACCGAGGCGCCCTCGACGCCATCGACGCCATGCAGACCTGGTGGGACGCCCTCCTCGACCACACCCTCACCCCCGCCACGACGCGCTGAGGGCCCCGGTGTCCGACAAGGTCGTCCTCGACCACGGCGCCGGAGGTGGGCTGAGCCAGGAGCTGATCACCGGCACGATCGCTGCCACTCTCGGCGACACCTACGTGGGCGAGATGGAGGACAGCGCGCTCGTCGACGTGCCGACGTCGAGGATTGCGATCACGACGGACTCCTTCGTCGTCGATCCCGTGTTCTTCAGCAACGGCGACATCGGCAAGATCGCCGTCGCAGGCACGGTCAACGACCTCGCCGTGAGCGGGGCCCGCCCCCTCTACCTCACGCTCGCCGTCGTGCTCGAAGAGGGCTTTCCGCTCCTCGAACTCCGCCGGGTCCTCGAGTCGGTGCGCGACGCGGCTCGGGCGGCCGGCGTGAAGATCGTCGCGGGCGACACGAAGGTCGTGCGCCGGGGCGAGGCGGACGGCATCTTCATCACGACGACCGGGGTGGGCGCGCTCGAGCGACCCGTCCATCTCTCCAGCCGGTCGCTGCGGCCGGGCGACCGCGTGATCGTCACCGGGTACCTCGGTGACCACAGCATCCACATCCTCTCTCTCCGAGAGGGCCTCGGCTTCGAGGATCGCGTGCACAGCGACTGCGCCGTGCTGAACCACGCCATCGCCTCGCTGCTCGATTCCTGCCAGGGCGTGCGGTGCATCCGCGACATCACCAGGGGCGGCCTCGGAACGGTCCTCAACGAGTTCGCCGCCGCCTCCGCCTGCACGATCCAGCTGTGCGAGGCCGACCTGCCGATCCGGCCGGAGACGGCCATGGCGGCTGACATGCTCGGCGTCGACGTCATGTACCTCGCCAACGAGGGCAATCTGTGCGTCGTCGTCGACGGCAGCACCGTCGACGACGCGCTCGCCGCGCTCCACCGCCACGAGGAGACGGCACGAGCCGCCGTCGTGGGCGAGGTCGCCCACGGAAGCGCCGGCGAGGTGTACCTGACAGAGCGGAGCGGCCGCCGGCGTACCGTCGACCTCCTCTACGGCGCCCAACTGCCGAGGCTGTGCTGATGGCGCTCCAGGCGGTACGTAGGACGCTTCGGGTCGCCGGCTTCGTACAGGGCGTCGGCTTCCGGCCGTTCGTCTACCGGCTGGCGACCGAGCACCTGCTCGGTGGCTGGGTCAGGAACGACACGGGTGGGGTCACGATCTGCATCGAGGGCCCGGCCGTCGCCGCCGACCTGTTCGCCGCCGATCTGGTCGGGCGCCTCCCTGGGCTGGCGCGGGTCGACTCCTGTACGGTCGTCGAGGAGGTCCCCATCCGAGACTGGACGACGTCGTTCGCGATCGCGCACAGCGAGGTGGACGGCGGTGGCGGCGCCCTCGTCACACCCGACAGCTACGTATGCGTCGACTGCACCGCCGAGCTGTTCGACCCGACCGACCGGCGGTTTCGGTACCCGTTGATCAACTGCACGAACTGTGGGCCCCGGTTCAGCATCATCCGCGGCGTCCCCTATGACCGACCGCTCACCACGATGAGTGCGTTCACGATGTGCCCGGAGTGTCAGCGCGAGTACGACGCGCCCGACGACCGCCGCTTCCATGCCCAGCCCAACGCCTGTTGGACGTGCGGGCCGACCGTGCGGTTGCTGGCGCCCGACGGGACGGCCGTGGATGTCGCCGACCCGGTGGAGGCGGCTGCCACCATGCTGCGCGACGGCCGCGTCCTCGCAGTGAAGGCGCTCGGCGGGTTCCAACTGATGGTCGACCCGCTCGACAACGGCGCCGTGACGGCCCTCCGGGAGCGAAAGGAGCGCAGCGCCAAGCCGTTCGCGCTGCTGGCTCGCGACACCTCCGTCGTGGCACGCCACGCGCTGCTCGACGAGCGGGAGGAGCGGCTCATCGCCTCCCCCGGTCGTCCGATCGTGCTGCTCGAGGCCCGCCCGGGCAATGAGCTGTCCGCCGCCGTCGCCCCGCGGTCGCGGACGCTCGGCTTCATGTTGCCCGCCACTCCGATCCAGGAATTGCTGCTCGCCGCCACCGGGGACGTGCTCGTGGCGACGAGCGGGAACGCGCCCGACGAGCCCATGGCGAGCACCGAGGACGAGGCGCTGGGCCAGCTGGCTGGCTTCGTCGACGGCTTCCTCGTGCACGACCGGGCGATCCACATGCGGGTCGATGACTCGATCGCCAGGGTCGTCCACAGCAGGGTGGCTCCGAAGGTCACGTTCCTCCGGCGGGCGAGGGGCTACGTGCCCGACCCGATCCCCGCCCCGTTCCCCGTGCCGCCTCTCGTCGCGCTCGGCGCCGAACTGAAGAACACCGTGTGCGTGGCGCAGGACCGGTCGCTGTACGTCAGCCAGCACATCGGCGACCTCAAGACGGCCGGCAACCGCACGTACCTCGTCGAAGCGCTCACCCACCTCCGGTCCGTCTTCGGCGTCACGCCGCGGATCGTGGCCCACGACCTGCACCCTGACTTTCACACCACGCGGTACGCGCAGGCGTGCCGCGATGTCGAGCTCGTCGGGGTGCAGCACCACCACGCCCACATGGCAGCCTGCATGGCCGACAATGGCCTCGACCGGCCCGTGATCGGCGTCGTGTTCGACGGCACCGGCTATGGGACCGACGGCACGATCTGGGGCGGTGAGTTCCTGGTCGGCGACTACGAAGGGTTCGAGCGCGCGGGGCACCTCCTGCCCTTCCGGCTCCCCGGCGGTGACCGGGCCGTGCGCGAGCCGGGCCGCGTGGCGATCGCCCTCCTTGCCCAGCACTACGGGCGCGAGGCCGCCGCCCTTCCGCTGGCCGTCGTCCGCGACCGTGACCCGTTCGAACTCGCCGTGCTCATGAGGATGGTCGAACAGGGCGTCAACGCGCCGATCACGTCGAGCATGGGCCGCCTCTTCGACGCAGTGTCGGCGATCGCCGGCGTCTGCGGCTTCGTGGAGTACGAGGCCCAGGCGGCGATCGAGCTCGAGCAGCTCATCGCCTGGGACCACACCGCATGCGACCCTTGGCCGGTCCGACTCGACCGCCGCGACGGTCGCCTCGTCGTCGACCACGGTCCCTGGCTCCGTGCGCTCGTCGACGACGTGGTCGACCGCGAATGTTCTGCAGCCGCCGTCAGCCGCCGTTTCCACGAGAGCGTCGTCGCCGCGGTGACCGAGGTGTGCGGGGAGCTGCGCCGCTCGACCGGGATCGAGGACGTCGTCCTCAGCGGCGGGGTGTTCCTCAACCAGCACCTCCTCATCCGCGTCGAGCAGGAGCTGGTGGGCGCCGGCCTTCGGGTCCACACCCACGGTCGCGTCCCGACCAACGACGGCGGTGTCTCAGTCGGCCAGGCGATGGTGGCCGCAGCGACGGTGCGGGTCGCCGACGCACGCGCGAACGGCGAGCAGGAGGAGGTCCGACGATCACCGCTCACCGTCTGATCGACGCTCCCGCCGACGCAGACGTACGAACGCGAGTCTGGGAGACGGTCGGACAGATCCGCGATCACGTCCCGCTGATGGCGCCGTACTACGAGGACGAGACACCCCTCGGGCGGTACTCCGCCCGGCTCCGGCCGGCCGCCGTCGCGCCCGAGGTGGAGCGGCGCCAGCGTCTCGTCGCCCGAGCGGCGCAGCGCGTCGCCGACCGGGCGTTCGGCGCCGACCCGGCGGTATCGGTCGAGGCGGCGGACTGCCGCGCTGTCAACATCGTCGACCATCACCAGGTCCTCAACCACCCGCTCCTGCTCGGGACGAACATCATCTCGAACGCATCGAGGCTGCTCGCCGGCGACCGCCGGCGACCGATCGTGACGTTCTCGTGCGCCAACGTCACGCCCAGCAACGCGTACATGCGCAACGGATTCCGGTTCCGCGGCCGCGGCGTCCCCTACTTCTCGGCCCGGGAGTCCCACGACGCCATGTACCTCGCTGCGGTTCGGCCCTTCGACTTCGTCGAGCGGCTGCAGGCGATGGGCCGGTGGGTGGAGTTCGAGCCGGCCGACCGTGACTTCCTCGTCGACCACCAGGCGTTCCTGAACCACCTCGACTACAGCCACTGCGCCGGGCACCGTGACCAGCTCGCGGTCGTGGTACGGGCGACCTGGCCGCTCCTGTTCGACTGCTCCGTCCGAGCCGCTGTGCCCGATCTGCTGTACCTCAACGCCGAGGAGGTGACCCGGGACTGCCTGGTCGAGTTGCTCTCCGGGGACTCGTTCGTGGGCGCGACGCTGCTCGAACCAGGTCTCCGCGCCCAGGTCGTCGAACGGTTCAGGGGGGTCACCGTGGCGTGGGACGAGGCCGCCGGGAAGGGGACCCACTTCTTCTGGAGGCGGTACCCGGGCCGGCCGCGGCTCCTGCGCCTCTACCTGGACGGCGACGCCCTCGTTCCGAGCGACGCCCGGTTCCGCGACCTCGCCGTCCCGATGGAGCGCAACGCCCTGCTGGACCACCTCGCGGCCGACGAGATCGTGCCGTCCGTCGCCTTGGGCGTGACGGTGTTCCTCTCAGCCGGCATCCGGCCCCTCGTCGGGCCCGGGTCGCTCGTGTACATCACGGCCCTGCGCGACGGATGGACGTCGCTGCTCACGGCCAACGGGTTCGGCGCGGACGCCGAACTCGTCGCCAGCGTCGACACCAGCGGGCTGATCGCCGGAACCCCGATGTTCTTCGAGCGCGACGGCGCCCGCCTCCGGGCGCTCCACGCGGCCGACGTGTTCGCGGCCGGCGGCGTCGACCGCGAGTACCTCGACGCCGTGCTCGGCGCCCCGCTGTGCGACGTGCTCTCGGTCGGCGCCGGCGGCGTCTACGACCTGTTCGCCGGCACGTACATCCCGCCGGACCGCCAGCTCGCGTACCGCATCGGCTTCGATGACGCGGCCACGGTGGTTCACCGGTGGGTCTGAGGCCCTTGCAGCTGTCCGCGCCTCGTGAGTACTGTGACCGATCGCTGCCTGGTCGGGGCCCCTGGGTGGTTGCGGGGGCCGGTGGGGCGGCTCGTGTGGCGGCGCGGCGTGGAGCGCTGCTCGGACAATTCGGCGGGGCGCGGTGCCGCGCCGTTCCAGGCCCGACGAGGGGGAATCGAACG
>DASWMK010000154.1 GCA_036399815.1 Acidimicrobiales bacterium | reverse complement strand
GGGCGGGCGTCCCTCGCCCGGTGGAGCAGGGCCGGGCGGGCCGGCCAGCCGTCCCGCTCCCGCCCGTCCCGCAGGGCGGCCAGCACCCGCCGCACGAGGACGGCGACCTGCTCGGACCGGTACGCCGCGGTGGCCCGGACGTCGTCGATGGGCCGGACCGAGGCGGCCGCGGCGGCCGCCGCCTCCTCGATGGCGGCGCCGTCGAGCGGGCGGCCGGCGAGCGCCGCCTCCGCGGCCGGGCACCGCACGACCGTCGGCGCCACGCTGCCGAGGGCCAGGCGGGCCTCGGCGACGACCGCCCCGTCCGTCCGCACCACGGCGGCGACGTGGACGACCGAGATGGCCTGGGCCCGCCGGAGGCCGAGCTTGGCGAACAGCCCCCGCTCCCCCGGCCCGAGCCGGGGCACCCGCACGGCGGTGACGAGCTCGCCGGGGGCCAGCGCGGTCGTGCGGAACCCGGTGATCAGCTCGTCCAGGGCCAGCCGCCGGCGCCCGCCCCCGGCGGCCGTCACCTCCACCGTCGCCCCCATGGCGAGCATGGCCGAGATCGTGTCGTTGGCCGGGCTGGCCGTCACCAGGTTGCCGACCACCGTCGCCCGGTTGCGCAGCGGCGGGGCGCCCAGCTCGAGGCAGGCCTGGGCGAGGGGCAGGGCGCCGGCCACCAGCCGCTCGTCGGCCAGGACCTGGTTGTGGGTGACGAGCGGCCCGAGCACGAGGTCGGCGCCGTCCTCGGTCACCTCGTCCAGTCCCGCGATGGCGGTCAGGTCGACCAGCTCCTCGACCCCGGCCCTCGCCCCCCTGGCCAGCTCGAGGAGCAGGTCGGTGCCGCCGGCGACGGCCCGGCCGCGGGGCCCGAGCCGGGCCAGCAGGCCGAGCGCCTCGTCCAGGGTGGCGGGCCGGTGGTGGGCGCGGACGGTGGTGCCGGGGCGCTGGACGGCGTGCACGCTCAGCCGTCCGCCGGGGGCACCGGGGTGGCGCCGTTGTAGATCGGGCCGCCCCTGGCGACGTAGTCGCGCAGGACGGCGACCGCCTCCTCGCGCAGCACGCCGCAGGTGACCTCGATCCCCCGCCGCTCCAGGCCCTCGACCCAGTTCGCCGGCTTGTTGCCCTCGTCGAAGCCGATGGCGCGGGCGTCCTCGTCCGACGCCGCGCACACCAGGCGGGCGACGCCGGCCCACGGGATGGCCCCGAGGCACATGGCGCACGGCTCGGCCGTGCTCAGCAGCACGGCGGGCACGCCGGACAGGTCGTAGCTGCCCACCCGCTGCCCGGCCAGGGCGAGGGCGACGGCCTCGGCGTGGGCGATCGCCGCGCACGACCGCACGACGAGGTTCATCCCGACCGACAGCAGCTCGCCGGTGGCCCCGGAGAACACGGCCGCCGCGAACGGCCCGCCGGTGCCCTGGCGCACCTGCTCGCCGGCCACGTCGAGCACGAACCGCATCCGCTCCTCGTCGCCGGCCGGGGCCGGGTGGCGGGCGAGCACGTCGTCGACCCACGGCGGCAGCGAGATGGTCACCTGCCGGACGATGGTCATGGCACCACCCCGACGATCTCGCGGTAGGCGACCGGGTCGGTCGCCCCCTCGGTGCACAGCAGCAGCGCGGTGGCCGACCGGTCGAGCACGCCGCGGGCGGCGGCCAGCCCGGCGAGCGCGGCCGCCCCCGTCTCCCCGGCCACGATCCCCTGCCGGGCCAGCGCCCGCATGGCGTCCCTGGCGGCGTCGTCGTCCACGGCCACGAACCAGTCGAACCCGGCGGACACCAGCGGCCACGCCACCGGCGACGGGGTGCCGCAGTTCAGCCCGGCCATGATCGAGCGCTGGCGGCCCGGCAGGGTGACGAGCCCCCCGGCCTCGATCGAGGCGAGCACGCAGGCGGCGTCGTCGGGCTCGACCGACACGAGGACGGTGCCGTCGGGCCCGCCGGGCCGGCGCAGGTGGGCGACCGCGGCGGCGGCCAGGGCCCCGACCCCGACCGGGACGACGACCACGTCGGGCGCCGGCAGGCCGGCCTCGGCCAGCTGGTCGTCGACCTCCCAGAAGATCGTCGAGTACCCCTCGATCACCCACGCCGGGACGCGGTCGTAGCCCTCCCAGGCCGTGTCGCTGACGATGACCGTGCGGTCGTCGGCCGCCTGCCGCACGACCTCGACGGCGTCGTCGTAGCCGCCGGCGACCACCGCCACCCGCGCGCCCTCGGACTCGATGGCCTCGATCCGGGCCGCGGCCGTGTGCTCGGGCACCCAGATGCGGGCGGCGCACCCGGTGAGCCTGGCCATGCGGGCGACGGCCCGCCCGTGGTTGCCGTCGGTCGCCGTCGCCAGGGTCACCGGCTGCAGAGGGGCGAGGCGCTCGCGCAGCTCGTCAACCGTCGACCACGGCTCCACGTCCCGCCCCAGCCGGTCCACGAGCGCCCGGTAGGTCGCCCACGAGGCGCCCAGCATCTTGAAGGCGGGCAGCCCGAGGCGGGAGCTCTCGTCCTTCACCAGCACGCCGCCCAGGCCGAGGTCGGCGGCGAGGTCGGGCAGCGACCGCAGCGGCGTCGGCTCGTACCCGGGCAGGCGGCGGTGGAGCCCGAGCGGCTCGCGGCCGGGCGCCACCTCCACCGGCCGGCGGAGCGGGTTGCGGACGGCGGTCGGCGTCACGACGCCGGCGCGAACGTGTCGATCATCAGCCCGACGTCCGGCCCGAGCGGGTACAGCACCGGGCACGTGCAGCCGTTGGCCACGTACTCGGCCACCTTGGCCCGGCACTCGTCGGGCGTGCCGGCGGCGCAGAGCAGCTGCACGACCTCGTCGGGCACCCGCTCGGCCGCCTTCGCCACCTGCTCGGCCGTCGCCGGCCAGGTGAGCACCTCGCCGATGTCCTCGAGCAGCGAGGCCGGCACGCCCGAGGCCTCCATGATGTGGGGCTGCTGGCCCAGGTACTGGGTGACGAGCAGGCGGGCGGCGTCGAGGGCGGCGTCGCGGTCCTCGTCCATCGAGCAGACGACGAGCTGGGGGCGGTCGACGTCGTCGACCGACCGGCCGGCCCGCTCGGCCCCCCTGGCCAGGGCGTCGAGGGCGCGGGCGTTGTAGTCGACCGACACGAGGTAGTTGAGCAGCACGCCGTCGGCCACCTCGCCGGCCAGCTCCATCATCCGCATGCCGGTGGCGCCGACGTAGATCGGCACCTCCTTCGGCCGGCGCTCCTGGTGCACGTAGTCCAGCTCGACGCCGTCGAGGTGCACGTGCTCGCCGTGGAAGGTGACGGTCTCGCCGGCCAGAAGGGCGCGCACGGCGGTCACCACCTCGCGCATGACGGTGAGCGGGCGGCGCCGCTCGACGCCCACCTTGGCCGCCAGCGGGTCCCACCAGGCGCCGATGCCGAGGATCACGCGGCCGGGGGCCAGGTCGTCCAGGGTCGAGAACGTCGACGCCAGGCGGGCCGGGTTGCGGGTCCAGCAGTCGACCACGCCGGACCCGAGGCGGATCCGCTCGGTCGTGGCGCCGAAGGCGGCGAGCGGGACCGAGCACTCGCGCACGAGCCGGGAGTCGGCCTGCCACACCGCCTCGAACCCCCGCGCCTCGGCGTGGCGGACGTGCTCGATCGCCTCCCGCATCGGGTGGGCGTCCTGGAGGTACAGCGCCACCCGGTTCACGCCACCGCCTCCAGCCGGGCGAACAGCCGCCCGGCCTCCTCGGCCGCCCTGGCCCGCACCTCGGCCGGGTCGACCAGGGTCGGCCGGCCGCCGGCGAGCACGACCCGCCCGTCGACCACGACCTCCACCGGGCCCACCCCCGGCGTGAAGGCGAGATGCCACGGGTCGGTGGCGTCGCAGTCCCAGGTCACCCGGTCGCCGGCCGCCTCGGGCACGAGGTCCCATCCCGCGGCCAGCCACGACCACGCCGTCTCCGGGGTGGCGGTCACGTCGGACTCGCGGTGGCGGGCGTAGGCCAGGCGGAACTCCTCCAGCAGGTCCGCCCCGATGCCGTCGGTGCCGAGGGCCACCGGGTTGGCGAAGCGGGCCGGGCGGGCGTAGCCGACGGCGTTGTTCATGTTCGACCTGGGGTTGTGCACGATCGTGCCGGGGAGGCCGTGGTCGTCGGGCAGGTGGACGCCGTGGGCGAGCACCCACCGCTCGTCGGCGTGGGGGCGGAGGCGCTCGGGGGCGCCGGCGTCGACCTCGCCCTCGGCCACGTGCACGTGCACGCCGACGCCGTGGCGGCGGGCCAGGTCGGCCGCCGCCGCGATCGTCTCGTCGCCGCACGTGAACGCGGCGTGCAGGCCGACCATGCCCCGCCCGCCCGCGGCGAGGAAGCGGTCGTTCTCGGCCAGGCCCCTGGCCGCCCCGTCCGGCCCGTGGCGGTCGGTGACCCCGTAGGCGCACACGACCCGCACGCCGACCTCGGCGCAGGCGTCGGCCACGGCCGACAGCGACCCCTCGATGGCCGAGGGCGACTCGTGGTGGTCCACGATCGCCGTGCAGCCCCGCTCCAGCGCCTCGACGGCGCCGAGCATGGCCGACCACCGGATGGCCTGGAGGTCGAGCGCCCGGTCCAGCCGCCACCACACGAGCTCGAGGATCTCGGTGAACCCGCGCGGCGTGCGGGGTGGGGCCGGCATGCCCCGGGCCAGCGCCGAGTACAGGTGGTGGTGGGCGCACACGAGGCCGGGGGTCACGCCCACGCCGACGCCCGCTCACGGTTGTCGGCGTTGGCCATCGGCAGCACGCTGCGCCACTCGCCGTCGTGGTCGTGGAGCGCGGCGGCCACCGCCCCGGCCGTGGGCACGAGGCCGATCTCGCCCACCCCCTTCACCCCGTAGGGCGAGCCCGGCTGGGGCGCCTCGACGAGGATCACGTCGACCGGCGGCATGTCCTTCGGCCGGATCACGTCGAGGCTCCGCAGGGTCGTGTTCCGGGGCCGCCCGTCCTCGTCGGCCGGGAACCCCTCGGTGAGCGCGTAGCCGAGGCCCATGTGCACGGACCCCTCGATCTGCCCCTCGCACAGCTGGGGGTTCACGGCCCGGCCGACGTCGTGGGCGGCCACCACCCGCTCGATGCGGCCGGTCTCGGGGTCGAGGATGACGACCTGGGCGGCGTAGGAGAACGTCGAGTGGATGACGGGGTGCTCGAGCCCCTCGTCGAGGGAGTTCGTCCAGTCCACCCGGTACTCGCCCTCGTAGTCGACGCCGGGCCGGCAGCCGTCGGCCACCGCCCGCCGGCAGGCGTCGGCCACCGAGCCGGCGCCCATGAGCGTGCCCCGGCTGCCGGTCGTCTGCCCGGCGCCGAGCTCCCTGCTCGTGTCGACCAGCACCTCGACCCGCTCGGGCGCCACCCCCAGCTCCTCGACCGCGACCTGGAGGGCGACCGTGTGCACGCCCTGGCCCATCTCGGTCCAGCAGTGGCGGACCTCCACCGACCCGTCCTCCCTGAAGCGGACGACGGCCCGGGCCACCTCCTTGAACCCGTTGCCGAGCCCGGAGTTCTTGAGGCCGACGCCGAGGCCGACCGGCTTGCCCGCCGCCCTGGCCGCCTCGTACACGTCGCGGACGGCGTCGAGGCACCAGCGGCCGCCCTCGCACCCCTCGTCCAGGATCTGGCCGGGCCCCCACTCGTCGCCCGGGCGCACGACGTTGCGGCTGCGGATCTCCCACCCGCTGATGCCGACCCGCTCGGCCAGCCGGTCCATCACCCCCTCCATGGCGAACTGGGCCTGGTTGGCCCCGAACCCGCGGAAGGCGCCGCACACCGGGTTGTTCGTCCGCACGGCGATCGACTCGACGTCCACGTTCGGGATCACGTACGGCCCGCAGGCGTGGCCGGCCGAGCGCTCCAGCACCTTCATGCCGACCGAGGCGTACGGCCCGGAGTCGCCGATCATGCGGGCCCGCAGCGCGGTCAGCCGGCCGTCCGCGTCGCAGGCCGCCTCGTAGGCCATGCGGATCGGGTGGCGCTTCGGGCTGAGGAGGAACGACTCCTCCCGGCTGAGCGTGGTCTTCACGGGGCGGCCGAGGAGCCAGGCGGCGAGCGCCGTCTGCGCCTGGTTCGACATGTCCTCCTTGCCGCCGAACGCCCCGCCGTTGCTGACCAGCTCGACGTGGACGACCGACGGGTCGACGCCGAGCACCGAGGCGATCTGGTCCCGGTCGTCCCACACGCCCTGCCCGCCGGAGTACACGTGCAGCCCGCCGTCCTCCGTGGGCACGGCGAGGGTCGACTCGGGCTCCAGGTAGGCGTGCTCGACCCGCTGGGTCTGGAACACCTCGCGGACGACGTGGGCCGCGGCCGCGAACGCCGCCTCCACGTCGCCCCGCCGGTACGCGCTGCGGGACAGCACGTTCCCGTCGAGGCCCCACACCGCGTCCTCGTCCTCCGGCGCCCGCACGGGGTCGGTGACGGGGCGGAGGGGCCGATACTCCACGTCGACCATGGCCGCCGCCCGCCGCGCCGTGCGCCGGTCCCGCGCCACCACGAGCGCGAGCACGTCACCCAGGTACGAGGTGCGCCCGCCCTCGGGGATGAACACCGGCCAGTCCTTGTGGATCAGCCCGACCCGGAGCTCGCCGGGCACGTCCGCCGCGGTGAGCACGGCGACGACGCCGTCGACCGCCGCCGCCCGCGACGTGTCGATGCGCACCACGTCGGCCCTGGCGTGGTCGGCCAGGCGGACGGCGCCGTGCAGGCAGCCGGGCGGCTCGAGGTCGTCGACGTAGCCCCGCCGCCCGACGGCCAGCTCGCAGGCCTCGTACTTCACGCCGGCGCTGCCGATCCCGCCGGGCGCCACCATCACCGGGACCTCGTCGCGGGCGAGGGCCTCGACGGCGTCGAGGATCTTCACGTAGCCGGTGCAGCGGCACAGGTGCCCGCCGAGCAGCCGGCCGGCGTCCTCCCTGGTCAGCGCGGCGCCCTTCTTGTCGATCATCGCCTTGACCCGCACGAGGATCCCCGGCGTGCAGAACCCGCACTGGAGCGCGCCGCACGCCGCGAACGCCGTGGCCATGCGCTCGACCTCGAACGGGTCAAACCCCTCGAGGGTGGTGACCTCGCCGCCGTCGACCTTGGCCAGCGGGGTCTGGCAGGCGACCCGCGGCTTGCCGTCGACCAGCACCGTGCAGCAGCCGCACTGGCCGGTCGGCGCGCAGCCGTCCTTCGGGGAGGTGACCCGGAGCTCGTCGCGCAGGGCGGCGAGGAGGTGCTCGTGGTCGCCGGCGACGGTGACCCGGGAACCGTTCAGTAGGAAACTGGTCACGGCGGTGGCACCGGTCCCTTGCGCTCGGTGATCAGGCCGTACGCCTCGGGGCGCCGGTACCTGGCGAAGTCGAACAGCGTGTGGGTGTAGTTGCGGCACAGGTCGAGGTCGCAGCGGGCGACGACGAGCTCGTCGCCGGTCGTCACCGCCTGGGCCACGATCTGGCCGGACGGGGCGATCACCACGCTCTGGGAGAGCGACTCGACCCCCTCCTCGTTGCCGCCCTTGGCCACGCCGACCACGAACGTGCCGTTCTGGTAGGCGCCGGCCTGCATGACGAGGTGGTTGTGGAAGGCCTGGAGCGCCGTCTGGGCCGGGTCGGGCGGGTAGTGCAGCGGCGTGTTGTAGCCGATCAGCACCAGCTCGACGGCCTGGAGCCCGAGCACCCGGTAGGTCTCCGGCCAGCGCCGGTCGTTGCACAGCGCCATGCCGACCACCCCGCCGAAGGCCCGGTGGGCGACGAACCCCTCGGGCGACTCCTCGAAGTAGCCCCGCTCCAGGTGCTGGAACGGCCGCCACGGCTCGTGCTCCTCGTGGCCGGGCAGGTGCACCTTGCGGAAGCGGGCGATCGGGGTGCCGTCCCGCTCGACCAGCAGGTACGTGTTGTACCGGTGGCCGTCGGGGGTGAGCTCGGCGTAGCCGAGGCAGAAGCCGACGCCGAGGCGGGCGGCCTCGTCGAACAGCGGCTTGACCTCCGGCGACGGCATCTCGGTCTCGTAGAAGGCGTCGAGCTCGTCGCCCTCCAGCCACCAGCGGGGGAAGAACGTCGTCAGCGCCAGCTCCGGGTAGACGACGAGGTCGCAGCCGGCCCCGGCGGCCTGGTGGAGCAGCGCGAGGAGCCGCTCGACCACCTCGGCCCTGGTCTCGCTCCTGGCGATGGGGCCGAGCTGGGCGGCCCCCACGGTCACGACCCGCACGGCAGCCCCTCCTCGGCGAGCGTGGTGACGACCCGCAGCAGCACGTCGGCCCCCGCGGCCAGGTCGGCCGGGTCGGTGTGCTCGGCCGGGTTGTGGCTGATGCCGTCCCGGCTCGGCACGAAGACCATCCCCGACGGGCACACCCTGGCCAGCATCTGGGCGTCGTGGCCGGCGCCGGACGGCATGCGCTGCACCGAGTGGCCGAGCTCCTCGGCCGCCCGCTCGACCAGGCGGATCACCCGCTCGTCGAACTCGACCGGGTCGAAGCGGGCCAGGCTGCGGGTGCGCACGGTCACCCCCTCGGCCTCGGCCAGGCGCCCGACCTCGGCCAGAAGGCGGCGCTCGGCCTCGGCCAGCACGGCGGCGTCGGTGTTGCGGAGGTCGACGGTGGCCGTGGCCCTGGCCGGGATGACGTTGACGAGGTCGGGGTGGAGGTCGAGCTTGCCGACCGTCCCGACCTGCCGCCCGCCGAGCTCCAGGGCGAGGGCCCGGACGAACGTGGCCACGCCGGCGGCCACCCACCCGGGGTCGCGGCGCAGGTGCATGGGGGTGGTGCCGGCGTGGTTGGCCTGGCCCTCGATCGTCAGCTCGGTCCAGGAGATGCCCTGCACGCCGGTGACGGCGCCGATGGTGACGCCGTCGGCCTCCAGCACCGGCCCCTGCTCGATGTGGAGCTCGACGTAGGCGTAGGGCGGGGGGCCGGGGCACGGGGCCGTGCCGAGGTAGCCGATGCGCTCCAGCTCGTCGCCCAGCCGGGCGCCGTCGATGCCGACGACGTCGAGCGCCTCCTCCACCGCCATGCCGCCGGCGTACACGAGGCTGCCGAGCATGTCGGGCGGGAACCGGGCGCCCTCCTCGTCGGTGAAGAAGGCGACGGCGAGCGGCCGCCTCGTCGTCACCCCCGCCTCCTCCAGGGTCTCCAGCACCTCGAGCCCGGCCAGCACCCCGAGGTTGCCGTCGTAGCGCCCGCCGGTGCGCACCGTGTCGACGTGGGAGCCGACCATCACGGGCGCCAGGTCCTCGCGGCCGGCCCGGGTGCCGACGACGTTGCCGACGTGGTCGACGGTGACGTCGAGGCCCTGGTCCCGCATCCACAGCACGACGAGGTCGCGCCCGGCCCGGTCCTCGTCGGTGAGGGCCAGCCGGCAGCACCCCTGGGTGCCCTCGATGGCGCCGATCCTGGCCAGCTCGTCGAGGCGCTTGACCAGCCGGTCGCCGTCGATGGTCAGGTCGCCCCGGTCCGGCACCCGGGTATCGTTCGCCAGCCTTTACAGATTGTCAAGCGAGCCGGGAGCGGCGATGACCCAGGTGTCCCTCGAGTTCCTCGTCGAGCCGTTCGTCGAGGGCGCTCCCGGCCCGCACGTGCGGGCCGCCGTCGAGGCCGCCGAGCAGGCCGGGCTGGCCGTCGAGCTCGGGCCGTTCGCGTCGGTGGCCACCGGTCCGGTCGACACGGTCGCCGACGCCGTCGCCCGCCTGCTGCGGGAGGCGTTCCGGTCGGGGGCGACCCGGGTCCAGCTCCAGGTCGACCGGGCGTGACCGCGCCCGCCCAGTTCGTCGCCGCCGTCGAGCGGCTGGCCGCCGCCGTCGGCGCCACGTTCGTCCCCGCGGGCGAGCTGCGCCCGTCGGACGTGGCCGTCGACTGGGACGGCGAGGTGGTGGGCGGCATCCGGGTCGACGGCCTCCAGGGCGCGCTGCGGCGGATGATCACGTCGGTGGAGCGGGAGCTCGGCGGGCGGCTGGCCGACCTGCCGAGGGAGCAGAAGCAGGCGGCCGTCCGGCTGCTCCACGAGCGGGGGGCGTTCCTGCTGCGCAAGGCGGCCGACGACGTGGCCGACACCATGGGCGTCAGCCGCATCACGATCTACAACTACCTGAACGCCATCGAGTCTCAGCCGCCCAGGTCGACGTAGACGACCTGGCGGTCCTCGGCGAACTCGTCCTCGGCGCTCGTCGCCGCGGTCACGACGGCGACGGCCCGCTCCGGCGCGAACGTGCCGCCGTCCTGGCCGACGACGACCACCCGCCACCCGACCGGCTCGGGCCCGCAGGTGCGGACGAACGTGCGGCCGGCGCCGACCACGTCCGGCGTGTCCTGGGCGACGTCGGCGTCGACCTCGGCGAGGCCGGGCCGGTTGCAGGCGACGGTGCCGGACAGCACGGCCTGGCCCGTCTCGCGCACGAAGCCGACCCGGCGGACGCGCAGGCTGACGTCGAGCGGGTGGGGCAGGGGCACGGTGGGGTCGAACGCCACCGGCACGACGACCCGGTCGCCCGGGGCGGCGAGGTCGAGGCCGACGACCGCGCACCCCTCGGGGGCCTCGACGCAGTCGGTGGGCTCGTACGCCTTGGGGTCGAGCACCCGCTCCACCTCGTAGCGCAGCCGGAAGGTGCCGTCCTCCTCGACCCGGCCGTCCTTGGCCGTGCCGAAGTCGCAGCCCGCGTCGGTCACGTCCTGCGCGAGGCACATGAGGACCACGACCTGGGCGCCGGGCGTCCACCCCGTGCCCGTGACGGTCACGGTCTGGTCGTCGAGCAGGTCCGCGCTCGGGGTGACGGTGAGGGCGGGCTCGGCGGCGGCGGGCGTGGCGCCGGCTCCCACGAGCGCCACGACCGCCACCACCGCTGCTGCGAGACGCCGGGCCATGGGCCCGGAGTCTGCACCGGTCAGCCCACGAGCGTCACCTCGGCGAACTCGAAGTCCGAGATCTCCTGGTCGCCGTTGGTGCGGAAGCCGAAGGCGGTGGCCGTGACGAAGGCGTCGCCGGGGACGAACGTGCCCTCGAAGGCCCGCAGGTCGATGGTCAGCACCTGCGTGCCCCGGCACCGCCGGAGGAACACCCCGCCGAACCCGACGGCGTCCTCCTCGCCCCGGTCCTGCGCCAGCTGGACGTCGACGAACGCGTGCTCGCCGGGGTCGCACGTCACCGTGACGTCGATGCGGGCGCCGCGGGCGTCGGTCCGCACCCGGGCCGTCGGCGCCACGTCGACCTCGATCGTGAGCGGCGGGTCGGCCGGCGGGCCCTCCGGGTCGAAGTGCAGCGGGGCCGTCTCCAGCACCCGCCCCGGCCGGGCCAGCACGCCGATCACGCAGCGGCCGGCGGCGTCGGCGCAGTCGACCCGGCCGAACGCCTCGGTGTCGATGGCCCGGTCGACCTCGAACGGCACGCTCCACTCGCTCGTGGGCTCGAACACGCCGATCCCGTCCTCGCACCCCGCGAAGCTCGTCGCCCGCGCGTCGCACTGCGCGATGACGAGGAACGTGTTCGGCCGCCAACCTTCGCCGTGGACGACCACCCGCTGGTTGTCCACGAGGTTCGTGTCCGGCTCCACCGTGATGCTCGGGTCCCTCGCCGCCGCGCCCGCGGGTGCTGCCATCCCGCCCACCAGTGCCGCGACCGCCAGGGCCGCCGCCACGCCACGCCGTCCGAACATCGACGCCTCCTCTCGGGCGCCCGGCGCCCCCACGCCGGCGCCAACCCGACCGTAGGCCGCGAACCGGACGGACGCAACGACGGCGCGGCACCGAGCGAGCGGTCAGCCGAAGCGGTCCCTCGCCCGGTAGTACCAGCCGCCCACGGGGAGCAGCCACGGGGATCGGCCGGGTGCCGGCACCCTCGGCCAGCGCCGCCCGGTGAACGGCGGCGGCGGGCCGCCCTCGGCCAGCCAGCGGCCGACCAGCGCGCCCACGTGGTTCGACAGGACGACGCCGCTGCCGCACCACCCGCCGGCGTAGGCCACCCCGTCGACCCGGCCGACGTGGGGCTGGCGGTCGATCGTCAGCCCGACGAGCCCGCCCCACGCGTTCGTCACCCGCACGCCGCGGAGCTGGGGGTGGACGGCGACCATGGCCCGGTACAGGCGGTCGCGGGAGCGGGCCACCGTCGTCCTGGCGAAGCTCGTCCGCCCGCCGAACAGCATCCGGCCGTCCGGCGCCAGGCGCCAGTAGCGCAGGAAGTTGCGGGTGTCGAACAGCATCCGGTCCCGCGCGATCGTCGCCGCCGCCGCGTCGGGGGCGAGCGGCTCGGTGGCGACGATGAAGCTGCCGACGGCCAGCACCCGGCGGGCCAGCCAGGGGACGAGCGCGGGCGGGGTGGCGGCGGTGGCGTTCGTGGCGACCAGCACGTCGCCCGCCGCAACGGTGCCGCGCGACGTGCGGACGGTGAACCCTCCGCCCCGGCGGCGCTCGACCCCGGTCACCGCGGTGCGGTCGGCGACGGTGGCGCCGGCCGCGGTGGCCAGGCCCAGCACCCCGGCGAACAGCCGGGCCGGGTGGAGCCCGCCGCTCAGCCCGACGACGAGCCCGCCCTCGTAGGCCGGGGTGCCCACCTCCTCGGCCAGCTCGTCCCTCGCCAGCAGGCGGACCTCGTCGCCCACCTCCCGGTGGGCCTTCTCCGAGGCGCGGAGGCCGTCCATGGCGGCGGCCCGGTGGGCCAGCACGACGTGCCCCGTGCGCCGGTAGTGGCAGTCGATCCCCTCGTCGGCCACCAGCCGCTCCAGCGCGAGGAAGCCGTCCACGGTGGCGTCCCACAGCGCCCGCCCGTCCGGGCCCTCGGCCAGCAGGTCGGGCAGCGACCGCTTCGCGCCGGGGTGGGCCATCCCGCCGTTGCGGGTGCTGGCGCCGGTGCCGAGCGCGTCCCGCTCGACCACGAGGGCCGACCGCCCCCGCCCGGCCACCTCCCTCGCCGCCGCCAGCCCGGTGTAGCCGGCCCCGACGACGAGCACGTCGACCGCGCCGGGCAGGCGCCGGGGGCCCGTCGCCGGCGGGGGCGGGGCCGCCTCCCACCACCACGGCCGCTCCCGGTAGCCCTGGGCGAGCGGGGCGGGCGGGGCCGGCACGGGCGGAAGATTCGCACCGCGCGGCCCCCCCGGCAAGCGTCCTTCGCAGCGATCGGGGCCTTCGGCGACGAAATGCTTGCCCGCGGCGCCGCCCACGGCCCAAGATCATCGGATGGAGGGGCGGTGACCCGGGACGCAGCGCGGCCGTCGGTCGCCCTCGACGCCGCCGACCGCGCCATCATCGAACAGCTCCAGCAGGACGGCCGCCGGCCGTACACCCACATCGCCAAGGCCGTCGGCCTGTCCGAGGCGGCCGTGCGCCAGCGGGTCCAGCGCCTGCTCGACGCCGAGGTGATGCAGATCGTGGCCGTCACCGACCCGCTCGCCCTCGGCAAGGCCCGCATGGCGATGATCGGCGTGCGGGTCGAGGGCGACGTGCGCTCGGTGGCCGACGCCGTCGCCGCCTACGACGGCGTCGAGTACGTCGTCTACACCGCCGGCTCCTTCGACCTGCTCGTCGAGGTCCTCGTGAAGGACGACGCCGCCCTGCTCGAGCTGCTGTCCGACGGCCTCCGCATGATCCCCGGCGTCCGCACCACCGAGACGCTCATCTACCTCCGCATCGCCAAGCAGACCTACACCTGGGGGACCCCGTGACCGAGCCAGACGACGCACCCACCGCCACCCTGGGGGAGCCCGCGACCGACGCGGAGGCGCCCGTCGCCGGCGCCGCACCGGCCGCCGACGGCGCCACCGCCGGCCTGAGCGAGCGGGCCCGGCGCCACCTCTGGATGCACTTCACCCGCCTCGGCGCCTACGCCGAGGGCGAGGTGCCGATCATCGTCAGGGGCGAGGGCCCCTACGTGTGGGACGGCCGCGGCGACCGCAAGCTCGACGGCCTGTCCGGGCTGTTCGTCGTGCAGGCCGGGCACGGCCGGCGGGAGCTGGCCGACGCCGCCGCCCGCCAGGCCGCCACCCTCGGCTACTTCCCGATCTGGGGCTACGCCCACCCGACGGCCGTCGAGCTGGCCGCCCGGCTGGCCGCCCTCGCCCCCGGCGACCTCAACCGGGTGTTCTTCACGACCGGCGGGTCCGAGGCCGTCGAGTCGGCGTGGAAGCTGGCCCGCCAGTACTTCAAGGCCATCGGCCAGCCCCAGCGCACGAAGGTCATCTCCCGCTACCTCGCCTACCACGGCACCACCCTCGGAGCCCTCGCCGTCACGGGCGTGCCCGCCCTGCGCACGCCGTTCGAGCCGCTCACCCCCGGCGTGTTCCACGTCGCCAACACCAACGCCTACCGCTCCCCCATCGGCGACGACGAGGACGCGTTCTCCGAGGCGGCCGCCAGGGCCATCGAGGAGGCGATCGTCGTGGAGGGGCCGGACACGGTGGCGTGCGTGTTCCTCGAGCCGGTGCAGAACTCCGGCGGCTGCTTCACCCCGCCGCGGGGCTACTTCCAGCGGGTGCGGGAGATCTGCGACCGCCACGGCGTGCTGCTCGTGTCCGACGAGGTGATCTGCGCGTTCGGCCGCCTCGGCACCATGTGGGGCTGCGAGCGCTACGGCTACCAGCCGGACATGATCACCTGCGCCAAGGGCCTCACCTCGGGCTACGCCCCGCTCGGCGCCGTGCTGTGCAGCGACCGCCTGGCCGAGCCGTTCCTCGACGGGCGGGCCAGCTTCCTGCACGGGATCACCTTCGGCGGCCACCCGGTGTCCTGCGCCGTCGCCATGGCCAACCTCGACCTGTTCGAGCGGGAGGACCTGATCGGCAACGTCGTCCGCCACGAGGGCGAGCTGCGGGAGGCGATGGAGTCGCTGCGGGACCTGCCGATCGTCGGCGACGTGCGGGGCGCCGGGTACTTCGTCGCCGTCGAGCTCGTGCGCGACCAGGCCTCGAAGGCGACGTTCTCCGACGAGGAGGGCGAGGTCCTCCTCCGCGGGTTCCTCTCGCCCCGGCTCTACGAGGCCGGCCTGATCTGCCGGGCCGACGACCGAGGCGACCCGGTCATCCAGCTGGCGCCCACGCTCGTGTGCGGCAGCTCGCAGATCGACGAGATCCGGTCCGTGCTGCGCACCGTGCTGACCGAGGCGGGGCAGCGGATGCGGGCCGGGATCGGCTAGACCGAGGCGGCCGCAAGGGAGCGGTCCCGGAAGGAAGGGTGATGGCACTCACGGTCGGCGTTCCGCGAGAGGTCAAGGAGAGCGAGAACCGGGTCGCGATCACGCCCGACGGCGTGCGCGAGCTCAGCCAGCACGGCGTCGAGGTCCTCCTCGAGGCCGGTGCCGGGGTGAACTCGGCCATCGACGACGCCGACTTCGCCGGCGCCGGGGCCGAGATCGTCGCCTCGGTCGACGAGCTGTGGGAGCGGGCCGAGCTCGTCTGCAAGGTGAAGGAGCCCCAGCCCGAGGAGTACCCGCGCATGCGGGAGGGCCAGGTCCTGTTCACCTACCTCCACCTGGCCGCCTACCCCGAGGTGGCCAAGGCCCTGCTGGCCCGCAAGGTCACCGGCGTGGCCTACGAGACCGTCCAGCTGCCGTCGGGCGCGCTGCCGCTGCTGGCCCCGATGAGCGAGGTGGCCGGGCGCATGGCCACCCAGATCGGCGCCCACTACCTCGAGCGCCACCACGGCGGCCGGGGCGTGCTGCTCGGCGGGGCGCCGGGGGTGCGGCCGGCCCGGGTGGTCGTGCTCGGCGCCGGCAACGTCGGGTGGAACTCGGCCTGGATCGCCGCCGGCATGGAGGCCGAGGTGATCCTGCTCGACAAGAACCTCGACCGCCTGCGCTTCGTCGACCAGATCCACCGCGGCCGGATCATGACCCTCGCCTCCAACCGGGGCTCGATCGAGCGGGCCATCGCCGAGGCCGACCTCGTGATCGGCGCCATCCTCGTCCCCGGCGGCCGGGCGCCCATGGTCGTCACCGAGGACATGGTCCGCTCCATGCGGCCGAGGGCGGTCATCGTGGACGTCGCCGTCGACCAGGGTGGATGCGTCGAGACCATCCACGAGACGACCCACGCCGACCCCGTGTACGAGCGCCACGGCGTCGTCCACTACGCCGTCGGCAACATCCCGGGCGCCGTGC
>DASWMK010000153.1 GCA_036399815.1 Acidimicrobiales bacterium | reverse complement strand
GCTACGACACGTCGGACTTCCTGCCGCGGGTGCTGTCCGAGTTCTCCGTCGAGGACGTGCTCTGGCCGATGCCGTTCAACGTCTCGAACCCCGTGCTGTTCTACAACCGCAAGGCGTTCGAGGCCGCCGGGCTCGACCCGGACGCGCCGCCGGCGACGCTCGACGAGCTCCGGGAGACGTCGCAGACGATCGTGGACTCGGGCGCCGCGCAGTACGGGATGGCCATCGAGCTGTCGGCCTGGTACGTGGAGCAGTGGCTGAACCTGACCGGCCAGACGGTGGTCGACAACGAGAACGGCCGGGCCGGGCGGGCGACGGCGGCGACCTTCGACAACGAGGCGTCGCTCGAGGCGGTCACCTGGGTGAAGGACATGGTCGACGACGGGCTGGCGGTGAGCGTCGGCCGCAACACCAGCGGGGCCGACCACCTGCTGGCCGTCGGCACGGGGCAGGCGGCGATGACGATCGGCACGTCGGCCGCGCTCGGCTCGGTGTACGACGTGCTCGCGGGCGGGGACTTCCCGAACGTCGAGCCGGGAGTCGGCGCCTTCCCGTCGCTCGCCGCGGACAACCCGGGCGGGGTGGCGGCCGGTGGAGCAGCGCTCTGGATCGTCAACCGGTCGTCGGAGGAGGAGCAGGCGGCGGCCTGGGACTTCCTGAAGTGGCTCGACGAGCCCGAGCAGCAGGCGCGGTGGCACGTGGGGACGGGGTACATCCCGATCCGCGAGTCGGCGGCCGAGCTCCCCGACGTGACGGACCTGTGGGACGAGCGGCCCGGGTTCCGGGTGGCGTTCGAGCAGCTCACGTCGGGCGGCGACCCGCCCGGCGGCGCCGGGCCGGTGATCGGCGGCTACGACGACGTGCGCGAGGCGGTGCAGAGCGGGCTGGAGCGGCTGATCGCAGGGTCCGAGCCCGACGCCGTGCTGTCGCAGATCCAGTCGGAGGCGGACGCGGCGATCGAGGACTACAACCAGCGCACCGGGAACGACTGAGGCGGTGGCCGCCGCCGTCGGTGATGGTGGGCTGCTGGAGCGGTCGCGGCGGATCCTGGCCGGTGAGGCCGACCTCGACACCCACCCGTTCGCCGTCGGCGGCGTGGGCGAGGCGGTCGGCGACGACGTGTTCTTCGTCCCGTCGTTCGCCAACGTGGCCGCGCTGCGGACCCGTGACGGGCTGGTCGTCGTGGACACCGGCAGCCGGGAGCTCAGCGGGTCGGCGCACGAGCAGCTGCGCGGATGGACGGACGCGCCGGTGTCGACGGTCGTCTTCACCCACGGGCACATCGACCACGTGTTCGGCGTCGAGCGCTACGAGGCCGAGGCGGACGAGGCCGGTCGGCCGCGACCGGTGGTCGTCGCCCACGAGGCGCTCCCGGCGCGGTTCGACCGCTACCGCCTGACCGCCGGGTACAACGGCGTCATCAACGGCCGGCAGTTCCGCATGCCGGGCTACCAGTGGCCGACCGCGTATCGCTATCCCGACCGGACGTACCGGGACGAGCTCGTGCTGGACGTAGGCGGGCGGCGGGTCGAGCTCCACCACGGCCGGGGCGAGACCGACGACGCCACCTGGGTGTGGGTGCCCGACGAGCGGACGCTGTTCGCCGGCGACTTCGTGATCTGGTCGGTGCCGAACTGCGGCAACCCGCAGAAGGTGCAGCGCTATCCGCTCGAGTGGGCAGTGGCGCTGCGTCGCATGGCGTCGCTCGATGCGGAGGTCCTTCTGCCGGGGCACGGTCTCCCGGTGGCGGGTGCCGCCGCCGTCCGCACGGTGCTGACCGACGCGGCCGCGCTGCTCGAGTCGCTGTGCCAGCAGACGCTCGACCTCATGAACGAGGGCGCGACGCTCGACCGCATCCTCACGGCCGTGCGGCCGCCCGCCGACCTGATCGACCGTCCCTGGTTGCGGCCCGTCTACGACGAGCCCGAGTTCGTCGTCCGGAACCTGTGGCGGCTCTACGGAGGCTGGTGGGACGGGAACCCCGCCCGGCTCAAGCCGGCGCCCGACGCCGCCGTCGCCGAGGAGGTCGCGGCCCTCGCCGGCGGCACCGGCGTGCTCGTCGACCGGGCACGGGCGCTCCTCGCCGCCGGGGACGAGCGGTCGCTCCGGCTCGCCGGCCAGCTTGCCGAGTGGGCGGCCCAGGTGGCGCCCGCCGACGCGACCGCAGCCGACGTCAGGGCCGAGGTGGCCGAGGCGAGGGTGGCTGTCGAACGGTCGCTCATGGCCAAGGGCGTCTTCTCCTGGACGGCGGTCGAGAGCCGGAGGTCGACCGGCTCCTGACGTGCGGCGGCTACGGCGCCGGGTGCGACTCGCTCCTGGCGCTGCCACCTGGCGCATCACTGACCTCGCACCTCGCGGGCGCGACAGGGCGCGCCGCGTTGCACTCGCCGGTGGCGCGTCGGCGCGGGCGCGGGCGCGGGCGGCGACGCACTCGCTGGTGTCGCGTGGCCGCGACGGGGCGCGTCGCCTTGAACTCGCCGGTGTCGCGCCGGCGCGACAGGGCGCGCCGCGTCGATTCGCACCGCGGGCGAGTCGCGTGCTTGGAGGTCGAGGCGGGCCCGGGCCGGCTGCAGTCCGTCCTGTGGGCGTCGGGTTCGTCGCTCGTCACGTCACCGTGGCCGCTGGGCGCAGCCGAGTGGCGGTGCGCGCCCCGCCGCTCGACCAGGCCGGCCCACGGTGGTCACATCGCCGGGGCGGACCACGGGCACGGCGCAGCAGCGACGGCGTCGGCGTCGCTGGCGTGTCGGGGGTCGGCGGTCGGCGCCGTCGGCGTCCTCGCGGCGTCGTGGCGTCGGGTCGTCGGGCGCGATGCCGAGCGGGAGTGGCGGCGCCGAGGGCGGTGCCGCCCTGTGCGGGGCGCCGACGGGGTCCTCCGGGCGGGGGAGCGTCGCTGGCTACCGTGACGCCGTGCGCGTGCCCGCCGGTGCACCACGGCTGATCGGGGCCGTCGCCGTTGTGATCGCCGTGCTCGGCGTCGCGATCACGGTCGGCGCCCGGGGCGGGACGACATGGGTCGGCCGGGGCGTGGGCTCGGCGATCGGCGGCCTCGCGCGAACCGAGTCGCCGGCGCGGACGGTCGACGCCTACGCCGGGTTCGGGACGTGGGTCGACGCCTTCGACTTCGTCCCGGCGTACGCGGGCGACGCCGGGGTTACCGTCACGATCGATGACGTCGACCGGATGGCCGACGCCGGGGTCGGGACCCTGTTCCTCCAGGCGGCCAGGGAGGACGAGCGTTCGCCGGGGCCACTCGTCGACCCACGTGCGATGGCGCCGCTGATCGTTCGGGCCCACCAGCGGGGGATGCGGGTGGTGGGCTGGTACCTGCCGAAGTTTGCGGACGTGGGCACGGACCTGGACCACCTTCTCGCCATCGACCGCTTCGAGGTGGCGGGGCACCGCTTCGACGGCATCGCCGTCGACATCGAGTGGACCGAGGACGTGCCCGACCCGGTCGAGCGGGGGCGCCGCCTCGTCGACCTCTCCGAGCGTCTGCGCGAAGCGGTCGGCGACCAGGCCGTCGGCGCCATCGTGCTCCCGCCGGTCCAGACCGAGGTCGTCAACCCCGCGTACTGGCCGTCGTTCCCGTGGCGGGCCCTCGCCGACCTCTACGACGTGTGGCTGCCGATGAGCTACTGGACGTTCCGGTCGACGGAGTCCGGTTATGGCGACGGCTACCGCTACAACGAGGAAAGCACCCGCCGCCTCCGCGCCAACCTGGGCCAGCCGGACGCCGTGGTCCACGGCATCGGCGGCATCGGCGACGAGGCAACCGAGCAGGAGTACGAGAACTTCGCACGCTCGCTGGCGGACACGGCGTCGATCGGCGGGTCCGTCTACGACTACGCCACGACGGCCCCGGAGGCGCTCGCGCCACTTGCCGAGAGCGTCACCGCCGCCGTCGAGCAGGCGCGGGCGCCGTCCGAGGACTGACGCCGGCCGCCGACCCGGCCAGCCGTGGCGGGCCGGGGGACGGACGTATCGGCCCGACCTCGCTCGCCGGGCCGCGTCGATCGGGCGGATGCCGTCGGCGGTGGTCGGCGTGGACCGGCGCGCCGATCTCGTGCGACGGCCCCGGCCGCGCTCGGCAAGCTCTTGCTCGCCGGTACGACGGGCGCTGGCGCGGTGGACGCCGGCGGGCTCGTGCTCGCCGGTATGCGAGGCGGTGGCGTGGTGGCCGCGGCGGGCGGGCTCGTGCTCGTCGGTACGGGGGGCGTTGGTGTCGTGGCCGCGCCCGGCGCGCTCGTGCTGGTCGGTGCGCGCGGCGCTGGGGTCGCCGTTGCGCCCGGCGGGCTCTTTGTCGTCGGTACCACGGGCGTCGCGGTCGCCCTCCCGCCCGACGGGCGCGTGAGCATCGGTACGAGTCATGCGAGCGATGTCGGGCTCGCACCCGGCCGGAACCTGGCGCGGCGCTGCGGGGAGCACATGAGGCCGGCGAGCCGTCAACCGAGGCCGCACCGATCGAGGACGGCAGTGACGCCGTCGGCCACGTCGGGCGGGACACGGGACCGGACGGCCGCGGCCAGGGTGTCGAGTGCGGGTAGCTCGGCGAGGACCCAGCGGGCGAAGCCGCCGGCGTCCATCCAGCCGGCGTCGGCGGCGGTCAGCCGGGGTGCGGTCCACGTGCCGCCCGCCGCGTCACGGCGCAGGCGCTCCCACGTCATCAGCGCCCCGGCCACCGCACCGGCCTCAGCGAGCGCGTCCGGCGAAGCGTGGGACGGCCCGGCTGCCGGCAGCGCAGGATGGAGCGCGGCGGCCGCGTCCCACGTGGCCGGGGCCGGCGTCGCCGTCGCCACGGCGTCGAGCCAGAGCCTCGCCCACAGCTCGGTGGTCGTGGGTGGGGGTGGCGGCGTCGGGACGTCGAGGGCGCGCAGGAGGAGGTCGACGAGCCGGCCGGTGGGCGCCTCGCCCGGGCGGTGCACGGCGACGACCGGTGGGTCGCCGGCCACGCGAACCCGGGAGACCACCGTGCCGGACCGGGCGGCGAGGAGGGCGACACGGACGCGGCGGCGGTGCCCCCGGTCGGGCGCCGACCGCTGCCGAGATGGCCGGCAGCGCGGCGAGCTGGCGGGGGCTCCGGGCGGTGGGGCACCCGGAGCGACGGGCGTCGGGGCAGCCGCGAAGGGGCCGCCGTCGCGTCCGGCGGCGGTCGGCCGGCAGCCGGTCCCCGGCACGGCACCGACGGGTGCGGCGTCGCCCTCGGCGACGAGGCCGAGCGTCGGCCACGAGCGGGGGGCCCGCAGCCCGAGCAGCGCGACCTCGGGATGCGACCCGGCCGGCAGCGGGAGCACGGCGACGGCGACGCCGTCCTCGTCGCCGTCGTCGGGGTCGATCCGGACCAGCTGGGCCGGCGCACCCCAACCACGGGCGTGCGCGACCCGCTCGACGAGCGTGAGGAAGCGGACGAGCTGCTGCTCCGGGCGTGGGCGCGGGCCGTGCGGCTCGTCGTCCGGCATGGATCCGGTCGGCCACCTGCACGGCGCGTGCGGGTCGGGGAGATCGGGGGCGGCGTCCATCGGAGCGTCCTTCCGGCCGTGGGGCGGGGAGGCGGCTCCGGCCCGGGGAGAGACCCTCCGGGAGGCCGCGATTCAGGTGCCGGGCATCATGCCGGGGACGTGTGACAGGAACGCCGGCCGGCGTCGTCGTCGGCGTGGCCCAGGGCCTCGTCCAGCTCGGCCACGACCGCCGACAGCTCGTCGGCCAGGCGGCCGGGATGGCGGCGGGCGATCACCTCGGCGACGGTCCGGTGGTACCAGCGCTGGTCGGCGGCACCGGCGTTGAAGTGGTCGAGCGCCCGGTCGCCCTCGGCCCGTACGGCGGCGAGGAGCGACCACGCGTTGTGGAGCTTGTCGGCGGCGACGACCCGGAGGGTGCCGGGTGGGAGGTCGCCGTCGGCGAGTCGCCCCAGGAAGGCGGCCTTGCGCTCCCGCCACGGCGGCTTCGGCGTCCGGTCGGTGTCGCTGCACGCCTCGACGACGGCGGCGACGGCGGGGCCGTAGCGCCGCTCGATCTCCGCCAGGACCGGTGCGCCGCCGGCGTCCTCGACGGCGTCGTGGAGCAGGGCGGCGATCGCCTCGTCCTCGTCGCCGTCGTCCTCGAGGACGAGCGCGCACACGGCGAGGAGGTGGGCCAGGTAGGGCACGGCGGTGGTGTTGCGGGACTGGTGGCGGTGGAGCTCGCCGGCCCAGCGGACGGCGTCGAAGAACCGGTCCGTCAGGGCGAGGGGAGCGCCGGGCACCGGGCCAACCTAGGCAGCCGGCGAGCCGCCGGCACCGGGGCGGTGAGCCTCGACCTGAGGTGGAGGCTCAGGCGACCTCGGCCTGGGGAGCGTCGAGGTCCGGGTCCGGCGCCTCCTGGTCGAACAGGCTCGGGCTCGGCGTCTCGGGGCCCGAGGTCGACGCGGCGTCGGGCTCTGCCTCGGCATGGACGGCGAGGTCGACCACCGCGTTGGCCTCGGTCGTCGCCTCGACGGGCTCGGCGACGCGGTGGGGTGCGTCCCGGGCGTCGTCCTCGGTGGCGTCGGCGTGGGCGGTGAGGTCGACGACTGGGTCGGGCTCCACGGGCTCGGCGACGAGGTGGGGCGCGTCTGGGGCGTCGTCCGCGGCGTCGTCGGCGTGGGCGGTGAGATCGACCACGGCGTCGGCGTCGGCGTCGCGCGCCTCGGCGACGAGGTCAGGTGCGTCCGGGGCGTCGTTGGCGGCGGCGGCGGCCGTTTGGACGGTCAGGTCGACCTGGGTCGCCGCCTCGACGGGGTCGGCGAGCAGGCGGGATGCGTCGGGGGCGTCGTCCGCGGCGGCGTCTGCGTGGGCGGTCAGGTCGACGTGGGGCGCCGCCTCGACGGGGTCGGCGAGCAGGGGGGATGTGTTGGCGGCGTCGGCGTGGACGGTGACGTCGACGACGGCGTCGGCTTCGACGAGGTGCGGGTCGTCGACCGGGGCCGCGTCGGCATGGGCGGTGAGCACGAGCTCAGGTTCGTGCGGGTCGTCGGCAGCTGCGGCGGGCGCGGCGTCCTCGTCGCCCCGATCGGCCTCGGCGGTCGACCCCACGAGGTCGGGGGCGTCGACGGTGTCGGGCCCCGCGTCCTCGTCGTCCCAGTGGTCGACCTCGACCACCCGGACGGCGCCGTCGAAGTCGACGGGCATGGAGGACCAGCCGCCCCCGCCGCCGACGCCGGCGCCGACGAGGACCTCCACCTCGACCTCGACCTGAGGCTCAGGCTCGACCACGAGCCAGGGCGGCACCCACGGGCCGCGGTCGGGCACCCGGCGGTCGATGTACGACCGGGCCGCCGGCCAGCGCCGCTCGGTCAGGACCCGGGCGAGGCGGGCGTCGCCCGGCGCGTACGCGTGGCGCACCTCCCGCTCCAGCTCGCGCACGTGGTCCCGGTCGACCTCGACCACGCGGAGCCCGACGAGGCGCACGAGCGAGCGCAGCCCGCCGGGGACCCGGGGGGACGCCGGGACGTCGCCCCGATAGAGCCGGTAGGCGTCGAGGTGGTGGTGCCCGTACCAGGACGCCCGGTAGGCGCCCGGGTGGCCGGGCAGCGGCGCCCGGCGCAGCCCGATGCGGGCGTCGTGGCGGAGCCGGAGGCCGATGGCGACGCCGCACACCGCGGCCCGGTCGGCGAGGAACGGCAGGTCGAAGGCGGCGCCGTTCCACGTGGCCAGCACGCCGGGCGGGAGGGCGGCCAACCGCTCGTCCAGCTCGGCCAGCAGGTCCGCCTCGTCCCCGGAGAACACCTCGTCACAGCCCTCACTCGACAGGGCGACGGTCCGCACGCAGGCGACCTGCGGATCGGTGCCGTCGTCGCTGGTGTCGGTCTCGATGTCGAGCCCGTACACGATGGGGCGTCGGCTCACAGGGTCCCCCCGGTGGGTGCGGTGGCCGGTCGCGACCCGAGCGTAAAGACCCCCATCGCGCAAGTGGGTGATGGTCGGCTACAACGGAGTGGTGGACATGCTCGTCGTCGTCGAGGACGCCGTCGTCCCCGAGCGACTCCTCGCCAGGGCCCGCCACGTCGTCCGCGGCTCGGGCGCGGAGCCGCCGCCCGAGCTGGTCGCCGACGTGCGCACCCACCTGCCCCGCGACGTCGGCGTGATCGGCCCGCCCGGCGCCGACGCCCGGTGGGCGACGGCCCTCCACCGGGCCGGCCTGCCGGTCACCCTGCACACCGACGCGCCGCCCGCCACGGGGATCCCCGGCGTCGACGTGCGGCCCGTCACCGACCCGGGCCCGGCGATGGACGCGGCCGACTCCCTCCTCGACCTGATCGGGGAGACGCCCCTCGTCCGCCTCGACCGCATGGCCCGCGACCTGTCCTGCCACCTGCTCGCCAAGCTCGAGATGATGAACCCGGGCGGCAGCGTGAAGGAGCGGCCGGCGGTGGCCATGGTCGACGCCGCCGAGCGGGCCGGGCTGCTGAAGCCGGGGGGCACCATCGTCGAGCCGACCTCGGGCAACACCGGCGTGGGCCTCGCCATCGTCGCCGCCCGCCGCCGCTACCGCTGCATCTTCGTCATGCCCGACAAGATCAGCCAGGACAAGGTCTCGCTGCTGCGGGCCTACGGCGCCGAGGTGATCGTCTGCCCGACGACCGTCGCCCCCGAGCACCCCGACTCCTACTACTCGGTCTCGAACCGCCTGGCCGAGGAGATCCCGGGCGCCTACAAGCCCGACCAGTACCACAACCCGGAGAACCCGGCAGCCCACGTGGCGTCGACCGGGCCGGAGATCTGGCGGCAGACCGCCGGCCGGATCACCCACTTCGTCACGAGCATCGGCACCGGCGGCACGATCACCGGCGTCTCCCGCTACCTGAAGTCCCAGAACCCCGACATCCAGATCGTCGGCGCCGACCCCGAGGGCTCGGTGTACTCGGGCGGGTCGGGGCGGCCCTACCTGGTCGAGGGCATCGGCGAGGACTTCTGGCCGACGACCTACGACCCGTCCGCCGTCGACCGCGTCGTCATGGTGAGCGACCGCGACTCGTTCCTGACGGCGCGGCGCATCACCAGGGAGGAGGGGATCCTCGTCGGCGGCTCGTGCGGCACGGCCGTGTGGGCGGCGCTCGAGGTCGGGCGCGACCTCGGCCCCGACGACGTGGTCGTCGTCCTCTTCCCCGACTCCGGCCGGGGCTACCTGTCCAAGCTCTACAACGACGCCTGGATGGCCGACTTCGGCTTCCTCCGCTCCGGCGGCCAGACGGCCGGCGACGTCCTCTCCCGCAAGGAGAACCGCCTGCCCGCCCTCGTCCACGTCCACCCCGACGAGCCCGTCAGGGCCGCCATCTCCCTCCTCCGGGAGTACGAGGTGTCCCAGCTCCCGGTCGTGAAGGCCGAGCCGCCGCTGGCCGTCGCCGAGGTCGTCGGGGCCGTGCAGGACGTCGACCTCATGGACAAGGCCTTCAACCAGCCCGGCCTCCTCGACCGGCCGGTCGCCGAGGCGATGGGCCCGCCGCTCCCCACCGTCGGCGCCGGCGAGCCCGTCGAGGTGGCGGTCGAGGCGCTCGAGCGGGCGTCGGCCGTGCTCGTGCTCGACGCCGGCCACCCGGTCGGGGTGCTCACCCGCCACGACGTCCTGGACTTCCTGGCCCACCGGCAGGGGTAGGACGGCGCTCCGTGGACCGGGAACGGGACTGGGACTTCGAGACGAGGGCGATCCACGCCGGCCAGCGGCCGGACCCGACGACGGGTGCCGTCGTCACGCCCGTGTACCTGACCTCGACGTACGCGCAGGACGCGGTCGGCGAGCACCGCGGGTACGAGTACAGCCGCAGCGGCAACCCGACGAGGACGGCGCTCGAGGACTGCCTCACCGACCTCGAGGGCGCCCGCCACGGGTTCGCCTTCGCCAGCGGCCTGGCCGGCGAGGACGCCGTGCTCCGCACGCTCGCCCCCGGCGACCACGTCGTGCTCGGCAACGACGTGTACGGCGGCACCTACCGCATGGTCACCCGGGTGTTCGGTCCGGCCGGCGTCCCGTGCACGACCGCCGACCTCACCGACTTCTCGGCGCTGGCGGCCGCCTGGCGGGACGAGACCCGCATGGTGTGGGTCGAGTCGCCCACCAACCCGCTCCTCGGCATCGTCGACATCGCCGCCGTCGCCGCGTTCGCCCACGAGCGGGGCGCCCGCTGCGTGGTCGACAACACGTTCGCCACCCCGTACCTCCAGCGCCCGCTCGAGCTCGGCGCCGACGTCGTCGTCCACTCCACCACGAAGTACCTGGGCGGGCACTCGGACGTGGTCGGCGGGTTCGTGGCCACCGACGACGACGAGCTCGCCGAGCGCATCGGCTTCTTCCAGTTCGCCATCGGCGCCGTGCCCGGGCCGCTCGACTGCTTCCTCGTCCTCCGCGGCGTGAAGACCCTCCCCGTGCGGATGGACCGGGCCTGCGCCAACGCCCGCGTCGTCGCCGAGGCCCTGGCCGCCCATCCGGCGGTCGAGCAGGTGCTGTGGCCGGGCCTGCCGACCCATCCCGGCCACGACGTGGCGGTCAAGCAGATGAGCGACTTCGGGGCGATGGTGTCGTTCACCACCAAGGGCGGCGAGGAGGCGGCCGTCGCCGCCGCCGGCGGCACCCGGGTGTTCACCCTGGCCGAGTCGCTCGGCGCCGTCGAGTCCCTCATCGAGCACCCGGGCCGGATGACGCACCTCTCCACGGCCGGGTCGTCGATCGAGGTGCCCGCCAACCTCGTCCGCCTGTCGGTCGGCATCGAGTCGGCCGCCGACCTCGTCGTCGACCTCCTTCGCGCCCTCGACGGGGCCTAGCCGTGACCGCGCCGGGCGGCTGGGGATGGCAACCGGGGACGGGGCCCGCCGAGCCGGCCGGGCCCGAGCCGCCCTGGGGGCGCACCGTCCCGCTGGAGCCGCCCGACGTCCCCCGCCTCCCGGCCGCCCGGCTCGGCGACGGGCTCACGATCGTGCCCGAGGGCGGGCCGACCCGGCGCTTCGCCGTCACCGCCTGCACGGTGCTGGTGGTCGTCGCCGTCGCCTGCGCCGCCCTCGCCGTCGTCTCGTGGCGCAACGGCGACCGGTGGCGCGACCTCGCCATCGCCCGGGGCGAGCGGGCCGAGCAGCTGGCCGCCCAGGTGGCGGTCTCCGAGCGGGACGTCGCCAGCCTCGAGGCCCGCATCCGCCAGCTGGCCAACGAGAAGGCCCAGGCCGAGGACCAGCGCGAGGTGGCCGAGGGGACGGCCGGCGCGGCGGCCGGCGCCGCCGAGGTCGCCGACCTGATCGACCAGTGCACCGTCGCGGTCGAGGAGCTGCGGGCGGCGGCCGCCGACGCCGCCGTGGACGACGCGACGGTGCGCGACCTGGCCGACGCCGCCGTCTCGGCCTGCGTGGCCGCCCGGCGGGCCGGCGCCGACCTCGTGGACGCCCTCGGTGGGCTGCCCGACTGACCCGACCCGCCGCCGGCGCCGCCGCCCGCTCGCCGCGCTGGCCGGGCTGGCGGTGGCCCTCGCCGCCGCCGGGTGCGTGGCGCCGCCGCCGCCCGGCGAGGACGCGCTGCCGGCCGCCGTCGACGTGCGGGCCGAGTCCGTCGCCCGCCTCGCCGAGCAGGCGACCGTGCGGGTCCGCAACCGGGTGTGCGAGGGGCTGGCCACCGGGTCGGGGGTCGTCATCGGCGACGGCATGCTCGTCACCAACCGCCACGTGGTCGAGGGCGCCGGGGAGCTCCAGGTGAGCACGTGGGACGGGCGCACCTTCGACGTCGGCGTGGCGTCCACCGCCACCCGGGCCGACCTGGCCGTCGCCCGCGTGGAGGGCGACCTGCCGCCGGCCATCGTCCCCGCCGACGACGACCCCCGCCCGGGCTCGGCCGTCAGCGCCGTCGGCTACCCGCTCGGGTCCCAGCTCGCCTTCTCCGACGGGGAGGTCGTCGACTACCAGGCCGGCGCCCACTACGGCGAGGAGTCCGAGGTGCTGCGGGTGACGGCCCAGCTCCGGCCCGGGAACTCGGGCGGTCCGCTCGTGGACGAGCAGGGGCGGCTGGTCGGCGTGGTGTTCGCCGTGGAGTCGAGCACCGACCTCGGGCTCGCCATCCCGGTGAGCGCGCTCCAGGCGCTGCTGGCCGACGACGGCGCCTTCGCCGAGATCGACCCGGCCGACTGCTAGGGGGCGGGCGGGCGACGGGGCCGGCCGCCGGGCGTGCGACCGGCGTCAGGCCGACGCGGTGGCCCCGAACGAGCCGCGGCGGGAACGGCCGCCGATGGGCGACGGCACCGAGTAGCCGGCGGCCGCCCGCTCCTCCTCGTTCTCGCCGCCCCAGTAGCCGTACTCCCGGTTCAGCCGGGCGTACCAGCGGCACTCGACGACCACGGGGCACGAGTCGCAGATGCGCCGCGCCTTGGCCTCACGGCGCACCCTCGCCTGGGGACGTTCGGCGAGTGGAGGGAAGAACAGGCGGGTATGGCCCTGGCACTTTCCGAGGATCATCCACTCGGGGCGCGGGGGCTGGCCGGGCATCGACGGTGAGGCGTTCGCCAACGGAGGAGTCCCTTGGAGATCGGTGGGCGACGGGGCCGGGAGGGGGGTCGACCCCGCCGCCCGATTTACTGCTGAACACTCCTACCACGGGGTTTCGGGCGTAACCACGCCGGATGGCGCACGTCACGCGCCGCCCGGCGCCGTCGCCGGGGCGCGCCGTCAGAGGCGGTCGGCGGCCAGCGAGGCGACGTCCGACCGCTCGCAGTGCACGAGGCGGACGTGGCCGAAGCAGCGCTCCCCGGCGAACGCGTCGATCAGCACCGACACGGCGTTGTTGTGCTCGGAGAGGTAGGGCGCGTCGATCTGGCTGGTGTCGCCGGTGAACACGACCTTCGTCCCGTCGCCCACCCGGGTGAGGATGGTCTTCAGGGTCGTCGGCTCCAGGTTCTGGGCCTCGTCGACGAGCACGTAGGTGCCCTGGAGCGACCGGCCCCGCAGGAACGTCACCGCCTCGAGGGTCAGCTTCTCCCGGGAGGTCAGCTCCTCGAGGATGGCCCGGGCGTCGGCGTGGCTGCGGCGCTCGGTGAGCGCCACGAGGGCGTCGGTCACCGCCGTCATCCACGGGTGCAGCTTCTCGTCCAGGCTGCCGGGCAGGAAGCCGAGCTCGGCCTTGCCGACGGGGACGACCGGCCGGTACACGGCGACCTTGTCGTAGGTCGCCTGCTCGACCACCTGGTCGAGGCCGGCGGCCAGCGCCAGCACCGTCTTGCCGGTGCCGGCCACGCCGTCGAGGGCGACGACCGCCACCTCGGGGTCGAGGAGGAGGTCGAGGGCGAACTGCTGCTCCTTCGACCGGGGGCGCAGGCCCCACGCCTCCGGCGTCCGCAGCAGCGGGGTCAGCCGCCGGCCCCGCCGCCGGACGAGGGCCGACTGGCTGCCGGCCCGCAGCACGGCGTACTGGTCGGCGCCCATGGCCACGCCGGCGTCGTCCGCGTCCACCCCGCCGGCGTACACGTCGTCCACCACCTCGGGGGCGACCTCGACCGTGCGCCACCCCGTGGGCCGGGCGCCGGGATGGGCCCGCCGGCGGTGGTGCTCGATGGCCCGCAGCCCGAGCTGCGCCGCCTTGATGCGCAGGGCGGCGTCGTTGGACACGACCGTGACCGGCCCGGCCGCCGCCTGGCCCAGGGCGGCGGCGAGGATGCGGTTGTCGGCCTTGGCGGGGTCGAGCCCCTGGGCGGCGACCTCGGCCACGTGCAGGCCGTTGGTCTCGATGCGGAGGGTGCCGCCGCCGGGGACGGCCACCGGCTCCCGGATGTCGCCGCCGTTGGCCACCCGCAGCTCCTCGATCGAGCGCAGGACGGCCCTCGCCGCCCGGCCGACGTCGTCCATGCGGGTCTTGTGCTGGTCCAGCTCCTCGATCACGACGAGCGGGATGACGCCGTCGGCGTCGGGGAAGGCGGTGAGGGCCTCCGGGTCCGAGATCAGCACCGACGTGTCGAGCACGACCCTGGTGCGGGCGGCCAGGCCGTCGCCGGGGGCCGCGGGAGCGTCGAGCAGATCGGTCACGGCGACCACCCGTGGTGCGCCGTCGCGCCGGCGACGGCGAGATCGGAGGGGACCATCCGGCCCCCATGAAAGCGGGCGGGCGGGCCGGGGTGGGGGATGCTGCGGGCGCCCGGCGGACCGGTCAGCCGAGGACGGGCTCGGACGTGAAGTCGGTGCCGACGCCGGGCGCGTAGGCCCGCCACGCCGCCGCCAGCCGGCGGACGGCCTCGCCCAGCGCGTCGGGCTCGGCGATGAACGGGATCCGCACGTGGTCGGTGAACCCGCCGGTGGGCGAGAGCGCCGGGCCGGCGACGATGGCGACGCCGAAGCGCAGCGCCACCTGGGCGAACGACCGGGCGTCGCCGGCCGGCAGCCTGGCCCACAGCACGGTGCCGCCGTCCGGGACGCGGAACGTCCACTCGGGGAGCAGGGCCGACAGCTCGGCGGCCAGGCGGTCGCGCGACTTCAGCAGGTGCTCGGTGCGGTGGCGCACGGCCTCGTCGATGCGGGGGACGAGGCGGGCGCCGATCGCCTGGCTGAGCAGCGGGCCGCCCAGGTCGGCGACGGCCCGGAGGCGGGCGAGGCGGGCGACGGTCGCCTCGGGCGCCCGCACCCAGCCGACCCGCAGGCCGCCCCACAGCACCTTGCCGAGGGAGCCGACGCAGAGGACGGCGTCGCCGTCGAAGGCGGCGATCGGCGGCGGGGGCACCGGCCCGGACAGATGGAGGTCGGCGATGGCGGTGTCCTCGACGATCGGCACCCCGGCGGCCGATGCCAATCGGGCCAGCGACCGGCGGCGGGGGGAGTCCATTACCGAGGCCGTCGGGTTCTGGTAGGTCGGCACCGTGTACAGCAGGCGGGGCTGGGCCCGGTCCACCAGGTCGGCGACGGCGTCGACCCGCAGGCCGCCCTCGTCCAGGGGGACGGCGACGAGGCGGGCGCCGGCGGCCCGGAAGGCGTCGAGCGCGCCCGGGTAGGTCGCCTCCTCCACGAGCACGGCGTCGCCCGGGCGGACGAACAGCGAGGCGACGAGCGAGATGGCCTGCTGGGCGCCGGTCGTGACGATGACCTCGTCGGCCGTCGTGGCGAGGCCGGTGGCGGTGAGGTGGTCGGCGACGGCCTGGCGGAGGGCCGGCAGCCCGGCCGGCTGGTAGCCGTGGCTCGAGGTGAGGGCGACGAGGTCTCGCGGGTCGATGGTCGCCAGCGCCTCCACGACCACCGGCGAGACTGGCGGGCAGGCGGCGCTGAGGTCGATGGTGGCGTCCGGGTCGGCGAGCAGGCTGCGGAACACGTCGTTGGGGCCCCGGTCGACCACCGCGGAAGCGCCGACGGGACCGCCCACGTTGGGGGCCACCCTCGTGCCGCTGCCCTGGCGGCTGACCAGCCGGCCGGTCCGCTTCAGGCGGTCGTAGGCGGCGACGACGGTCGTGCGGCTGACGTGGAGGAGGGGGGCGAGGCGGCGCTCCGGCGGGAGCAGGGTGCCGGGTGCGAGCACGCCGCTGTCGACCAGGCGCCCGATGGCGTCGGCCAGGCGGGCGTACAGCGGGCCGGTGCCCCTGGTCCAGTCGCCGAGCCGGGCGACGAGGTCCTGTTCCGGTGGTGCCATCCGCCACAGTATGCCGATTGGTCATCGCATTGGCAATGGGTGAGACGGCTGTTACAGTCCAATCCATGTTCTCCGTCTACTGCCCCGGCCACGAGCGAGAGGTCCTCCTGTCGGTGTCGAACATCGTGGGGATGTCCAACACGGCGGAGGGCATCGAGGTCCACTGGCGCTGCCGCTGCGGCGCCGCCGGCACCTGGCTCACCGGCGCCCGCCGGTCGAGGCCGGGCACCGCCGCCGCCACCGCCGCCTGACCCGCACCCGTTCCCTCCGCCCGGTGCCCGTGCCCGCCCCGGCACGGGCACCGGCGCGTCCGGGCGGGATTGCTGCGTCGGCGGCGACGGGCGGTGGGCGGCGGGTCGGCAGGGGCGTCCCGCGGCGGCCGGTCGTCAGGCGCCGACGAGGACGACGTGGACGGCGACCGGGCCGTGCACGCCGAGGGTGAGCAGCTGCTCGATGTCGCCGGTGCGGCTCGGGCCGGTGACGAGCACGAGGGCCGACGGCGGGCGGGTGCCGCCGAGCGCGCGGAGGACGTCGGCCGGCGTCGCCACCAGGCGGGCGACCGGGACGAGGCACAGGTGGACGGTCGGCAGCAGGCTGGCGCCCCGGCCGCCGGCGACGGCGGCGTCGATCACGACCGATCCGGTGGCGGCGACGGCGGCGACCGCCCCCGTCACCCCGAGGTCGGCTGCGGCGCCGGTCGTCCGGTCGTAGGGGGCCACCTCGACGCGGAGCCCGGCCAGCGCCTCCCCGGCGGCGATCGCCTCGGGCTCGGCGGACGTCACCGCCCGGCGGACGCCGTGGGCGGCGACCACCTCGGCCAGCACGTCGAGGGGCGGCCCGCCGTCGGGGACGCGGTGGACGACGGCGGCGACCGCCGTCGCCGCCCGCTCGAACGTCCCGGCCAGGTCGGCCCGGTCGAGGTCGCGGGGGACGACGGGCGGGACCTCGGTGAGCGGCGGCGGCAGCGGGTGGACCGGGTTGGCCGGGACGCCGCCGGCCAGCCGGCCCCGCAGGCGGGCGAGGAACGCCTCCCGGTCGCCGGTCTCGGCCGGTCCGGCCACCGTCACGCCCGCCCCGCAGGCCGGTCGCCGCCGGGACGGCGCGGCAGACTGCCCGCGGTCGACTCCCGTCGGGCCGCCGTCGCGCCTGCCTCTGCGGGCCGGCCGTCGTCGGGGCGGCGCGGCAGGCCGTCGGCGGTCGACTCCGGTCGGGCCGCCGTCGCGCCTGCCCTTGCGGGGCGGACGTCGTCGGGGCGGCGCGGCAGCAGGCCGTCCGCGGTCGACTCCGGTCGGGGCACGGTCACACGTCCCCGGCGGCCCAGCGGTCACGGAAGCGGCGGCGGGCGGGGGTCGGGAGCGAGCGGCCGTGCGACCACGCCCGGGCCACCGGCAGGCGGCCGGCGACCGGCCCGAGGAGGCGGCTCCCGGCCGCCGCGCCCCGGGTGGTGGCCCGGTAGCCGGCGGGCGACGACCAGGCCGCCGACCACGCCCGCCACGCCGCCCGCCGGGCCAGGGGGGCGCCGGCCGCCTTGTCGCGCCGCAGCCCGAGCAGCAGGTCCTGGAGCGGGATGCCGACCGGGCAGGCGTCCATGCAGGCGCCGCACAGGGTCGAGGCGTCGGCCACCTCGGCCGCCTCCTCGTACTGGCGGGCGAGGAGCGGGGTGAGCACCGCCCCCATCGGCCCCGAGTAGACCCAGCCGTAGCTGTGGCCGCCGACCTGGCGGTACACGGGGCAGGTGTTCAGGCAGGCGCCGCAGCGGATGCAGGCCAGCATCTCGTGGTACTCGCCGCCGAGGATGTCCGACCGGCCGTTGTCGAGGATCACCACGTGGCTCTCCTCCGGGCCGTCGACCTCGCCCTCGCGCCGGGGGCCGGTCAGCACGGTCGTGTAGCTGGTCAGCCACTGGCCCGACGCCGACCGGCCGAGCAGGCCGAGCAGCAGGTCGAGCTGGTCCCACGTGGCCACCACCCGCTCCATGCCGAGCACGGCGACGTGCACGGGCGGCAGGGTCGTCACCATCCGCCCGTTGCCCTCGTTGGTCACGAGCACCAGCGAGCCGGTCTCGGCGACGGCGAAGTTCACCCCGGTCACGCCGACGTCGGCCCGCAGGAACTCCTCCCGCAGCCGGGCCCTGGCCCACGCGTTGAGCTCCTCGGGCACCGCGGCGACGCCGGCGGCGCCCGTCGTCCGCTCGAACAGGTCGGCCACCGAGTGGCGGTCGTGGTGGAGCGCCGGGGCGATGAGGTGGCTCGGCGTCTCCCTGGCCAGCTGCACGATCCACTCGCCGAGGTCGGTCTCCACCACGCGGCAGCCGGCCGCCTCCAGGGCGTCGTTGAGGCCCGTCTCCTCGGTCGCCATCGACTTCGACTTCACGACCGTCGCCCGGCCCCGCCGGGCGGCGATGGCGGCGATGTGGGCGTTGGCGTCGGCGGCGTCGGTCGCCCAGTGCACGGACACGCCGTTGGCCGCCAGCCGGTCGGCCAGGCGCTCGAGGACGGCCGGCAGGTCGGCGAGGACCTCGGCCTTGACCGCCCTGGCCGCCCGACGCAGGCCGTCAGCGTCCTCCACGGCGTCGAGCGCCATCAGCCGGCCGAGGCCGAAGCGGTCGACGGCCCGGCGGGTCCGCTGCCGGAGCACGGGGTCGGCCACGGCCCGGCTGGTGCGCTCCCGCAGGGTCGTCCCCGGCAGCTGGTGCTGGCCGCTCACGACCCGCCGCCGGGCAGGGCGTCGGCCAGCACCTCGGCCAGGTGGCGGGTGCGGACGGGCAGGCCGCGCGCCTCGGCCCTGGCCCGCAGGTGCACGAGGCACGAGCTGTCGGCGCTGACCACGACGGACGCGCCCGTGCGAGCCAGCGAGTCGAGCTTGTCGTCGGCCATCGCCTCCGACGTCTCGGGCAGCTTCGTGCTGAACAGGCCGCCGAAGCCGCAGCAGCGCTCGTCCTCCGGCCACTCGACGCGGGAGCAGCCGTCGACCCGGTCGAGCAGGGCCTCGGGCTGGTCGTGCACCCGCAGCTCGCGGAGCAGGTGGCACGAGTGGTGGTAGGCGACCCGCTCCCGCCCGGGCAGGGCGAGGGGCGGCAGCGACCGGCCGGCCAGGAACTCGGACAGCTCCGCCGTCCTCGACGCCACCTCGCGCGCCGTCGCCGCCGCCTCGGCGTCGCCGACCAGGTCGAACACCTCCGGCCAGCCGTGCCGGACCATGGTGGCGCACGAGCCGGCCGGCACGACGACGGCGTCGGCCCCGTCGGCGGCCAGCGCCTCGAGCGTGGTCCTGGCCACCCGGGCGGCGTCGGCCGTGAAGCCGCCGTTCCAGGCCGGCTGGCCGCAGCAGGTCTGGCGGGCCGGGAACGACACCTCGCAGCCGGCCGCCCGCAGCAGCCGCACGGCCGCCACCCCGACCTCGGGCTCGACGACGTCCACCACGCAGGTGACCAGCAGGGCGACCCGGGTCGTCACGTCGCCCATACTTCCACCGTGCCCGCCACTCCCCTCCCGCCCCAGCGGCACCGGTTCGACATCCCCGACGACGTCGCCTACCTGAACGCCGCCTACCTGGGCCCGCTGTCCCTCGACGCCGCCGAGGCCGGCCGCACCGGGCTCGCCGCCAAGCTGCACCCGTGGTCGGTCGGGGCCGGGGACTTCTTCGAGCCGGTGGCCGAGCTGCGGGCCGCCGTCGCCCGGCTGGTCGGCGTGGACGACGACGGCATCGCCTTCGTCCCGTCGGTCAGCTACGCGCTGGCCACCGCGGCCGCCAACGTCCACGTCGGCGACGGCCGCCGGGTCGTGGTGCTGGCCGACCAGTTCCCGTCGAACGTCTACGTGTGGCGGGTGGTGGCCGCGAGGACGGGCGGCGTGGTGCACGCCGTGCCCCGGCCCCCCGACGGCGACTGGACCCGTGGGGTGCTCGACGCCGTCGACGAGCGGACGGCCGTCGTCGCCGTCCCGCCGTGCCACTGGACCGACGGCACCCTCGTCGACGTCGTTGCCGTGGGCGAGGCGGCCAGGGCGGTCGGCGCCACGTTCGTGGTCGACGCCACCCAGGCGCTCGGCGCCATGCCCGTCGACGTCGCCGCCGTGCGCCCCGACTGGCTGGCGTGCGCCTTCTACAAGTGGCTGCTCGGCCCGTACAGCCTCGGGTTCCTGTACGTGGCCCCCGAGCACCGGGACGGCGTGCCCATCGAGCACAGCTGGATCACCCGGCGGGGGAGCGAGGACTTCGCCGGGCTGGTGCTCTACGTCGACGAGTTCCAGCCCGGCGCCCGGCGCTACGACGTCGGCGAG
>DASWMK010000152.1 GCA_036399815.1 Acidimicrobiales bacterium | reverse complement strand
CGCCGCCGCCCGGGACGAGCGCCCGCCCCGCTTCGCCGACCCCGGCTGCGGCCGCCGGCGGCCGTCCCGGCCCGCGTGCGTCGGCGGGGTCGCCGCCCTCCGGGACGAGCGCCCGCCCGCGTCGCCGACCCCGGCTGAGGCCGCCGGCCCGCTTGGCCCGGCCGGGGCCGGTCGTGCCAGGCTCCCGGCCGTGCCCGCCGCTGACCTCGACGTCGGCTCCTTCAGCGACGACCCGCCCTGGCTGGTCGACCGCGACCGCCTGCGCTGGCTGGCCGACGTCGACCGCCTCAGGGCCGAGACCAGGGCCGAGCTGCCCGACCTCGTCCGCCCCCGCAAGGTGCCGCCCGGCCTGCGGGTCGTCCGGGTCGCCGGGCTCCTCGGCCTCGCCGTCGGCGGGTGGTGGGCGAGGGACAAGCGAGCCGGCGGGTCGACGTCGCGGGCCGGCATCTCCCGGCGCATGCGGGTGGCGGCCGAGCGCCTCGGCCCCACCTACATCAAGCTCGCCCAGATCATCTCGTCGGGCGAGGGCATCTTCCCCGAGGAGCTGGTCGGCGAGCTGAAGCGGTGCCGGGACCGGGTGCCGCCCGAGCCGTGGGCCGTCATCCGGGAGGTGATCGAGGAGGACCTCGGCCGGCCGCTCGACGAGGTGTTCGACGTGATCGAGCCGGTGCCGCTGGCCGCCGCGTCGATCGCCCAGGTCCACCCGGCCCGGCTGCGCACCGGCGAGGTCGTGGTCGTCAAGGTCCAGCGGCCCCAGGTGGCCAGGCTCGTGCGGCAGGACCTGCGGGTGATGTCGTGGATCGCCCCGCTGCTCGTCGGCCGCATCCCGGTGGCCGCGCTGGCCAACCCGCCCGCCCTGGTCGAGCTGTTCGCCGAGACGATCACCGAGGAGCTCGACTTCCGGCTGGAGGCGGCCAACATGCTCGACGTCGCCGCCAGCCTCGTCACCCTGGGCCAGCGGGGCTTCGTCATCCCCCGACCCCATCCCGAGCTCGTCACCCGGCGGGTGCTCGTGATGGAACGCCTCGACGGGTTCGCGTTCGACGACGCCGCCGGCATGCGCGGCGCCGGCGTGGACACCGAGGCCGTCGTGCGCACGGGGATGATCGCCTTCCTGGAGGGCGCCATCCTGTGCGGCGTCTTCCACGGCGACCTGCACGGCGGCAACCTCTTCGTCCGCCCGGACGGCCGCACCGCCCTGCTCGACTTCGGCATCACCGGCCGGCTCGACGAGCCCCGGCGCCTGGCCTTCCTGCGCCTGCTCATGGGCGCCACCGTGAACGACGTGAAGGGCCAGCTGGCCGCCCTGCGGGACCTCGGGGCGCTGCCGGCCGACACCGACCTCGACGCCGTGATCGGCGACCTCGGCCTCGACCGCCCGCCCGTCGACCCGACGACGCTCAGCGCCGACGAGCTGACGGCCGAGATCCGCCGGACGGTCACCGCCCTGCTCGGCTACGGGGCCCGGCTGCCGAAGGAGCTGATGCTCTTCGTCAAGGACCTCGTGTTCCTGGACGGCGCCATCGCCACCCTCGCCCCCGACCTCGACCTGTTCGCCGAGATCGCCCACGTGGCCACGTACTTCGCCACGACCCACGGCGAGCGGATCATGGCCGACGTGGGCGTGGACCCCCGCCGCCTCGAGGTCGACCTCACCGGCGTGAAGGCCAGCTTCGGCGTCGACGCCTCGACCGGCGGGATGACCTATCACGAGCTCCAGGAGCGCAGGGCCGTCATCCGCAAGCGGTTCGAGGAGCGCCGCACGAAGGGCAGGAGCGGCTAGGTTCGCCGGCCGTGCGGCTCGTCATCGCCCGCTGCACGGTGGACTACACGGGCCGGCTGGAGGCCCATCTGCCGAGCGCCGTGCGCCTCCTCATGGTCAAGGCCGACGGCTGCGTCGCCGTCCACGCGGACGGCGGCGCCTACAAGCCGCTGAACTGGATGAACGCGCCGAACCGGCTGGTCGAGCACGAGGGCGGCTGGACGGTGACCAACCCGAAGGGCGAGCGCCTCGAGATCTCGATCGAGGAGGTGCTGTCGGACGCCTCGCACGACCTCGGCGCCGACCCCGGGCTCCAGAAGGACGGCGTCGAGGCCCACCTCCAGGCCCTGCTCGCGGCCAACTGCGAGGCGATCGCCGCCGGCCTCCGCCTCGTCCGCCGCGAGCACCCGACCGACATCGGCCCGGTCGACCTCCTCTGTCGCGACGCGGACGGCAACACGATCGCCGTCGAGGTCAAGCGCCGGGGCGAGATCGACGGCTCGTTGTCTAGCAATCGGCCGCCTCAACGGAGGGGACAGTACGTCGCCGTCGAGGTCAAGCGTCGCGTGGGTTTAGACGCGGTTGAACAGCTCACTCGATACCTCGAACGAATGAATCATGACCCGATCTTCCGGCCAGTACGAGGCATCCTCGTAGGCCTGTCCGTAGCTCCGCAGGCGAAAGTCGTTGCTACCAGCCGAGGTATCCAGTGCGTCACCGTTGATTACGACGTACTCCGCCGTACGCGCCCTCCCGACTTGACGCTCTTCTGACACAGCCACGCATCGCGCATGGGTCCATGTCCGCTTAGAGGCTCCTACTCGATCTTCAGGTTATGAGCCCGCACGTGCGACTGTTCCCCTTCGATATCTACGCCGACACGATTGTTCCTCAGCTGAACATTTTCAAGATCCAACCGGCCGGGACCGGCGACCACTGCAGAACCGAAGCCTTCGACCCGGACGTTCTGCAATACGGTGTGTCCCGCGGTGCGGATTCCGCCCATCATGGGGTACGCGTCGCCCGAGGCACTGGCGTCGGGCGAAGTTTCCGACTGATCCGTGCGCGGCACCGAGAAAGTAGCCAGCATGCGCTCAAGCGGCTCGCCGCAATCGCGACACGGCGGCGGCCGATCTCGGCTCAAAACCGTTCGGCGAAGGTCGACCGCCGCCCCGCATCCCGAGCACCGGTACGAATACAGGGGCACTATCGGATATCACCCCGTTGGATCCAGACGTCACCACCGTCGTTGGAGATCGCCGTGTCCATGTTGCGGATAGTGACGTCGGATCCGACGAAGCGACCACCACGCATCTTGACCCCCGTACGAACGCCGGGGCGAGGGTTCGGACGAGTGGGCGTCGCGCCGACCCCCGGTCGGCGTGCAACGTTGGTCAGCACCATGCCCGTTATCACCAACAGCACCGCCACAACCACCACGGGAATGAGCCAGCCAGGCGGGCCGATCGTCACGGCGAACGCAGACCCGACCAACCCTGCCACCACCAGGCCGATTCCGACGGATACCAGCCAATGGAGGAGGCTGATAGCCCCCAAGACGGACCACACGACGACCCACCAGCTGCGACCCCTAGCCGACATCGCGTGAAGTGTACGGACGTCGACCCACGGCCTGGCGTGCCGGACGCTAGGGGTGACGATCGACGGGGTCGAGCAGCTCTGCCGGTACGTCGAGCGGCTCGACCTGGACCCGTGGGTGCGGCCCGTCCCGGGCGTGCTCGTCGCCCAGCGTCTCGCCCCCCGGGGCCAACGCGCTCGCCGGCGCCAGGTGCCTCCGCTTCGTCGAGGTCGTCTACGACGAGTTGCGGGGATCGCGCCGGGCCGAGGCGCGGCTGTCACCCATCCGGCCCCGCTTCCACGGCTGCGGGCCGGGAGGGCGTCGTAGGTTGGAACCACTGCGCCGCGCCGGCCGCCCGCCCGTCGGCACCTGGTGACCGACCTAGCCACCCGGCCCCGCCCGTGTCCTGCGCCGCGCTCACGCTGCGCACGACGACCGGCGGTACGATCGGTGCACGCGCCCAGCCCGCCCGGTGGACGCGCGCGCACCGAACGACGATGGAGGACCACCCTTGACCACCCCCGACTTCGACGTCGCCATCATCGGAGGCGGGCCGGCCGGCTCCGGCATCGCCTCGTACCTGGCGCAGGCCGGGATCAGCTGCGTCGTGTTCGAGCGCGAGCTGTTCCCCCGTCCCCACGTCGGCGAGTCGCTGGTCCCGTCGTCCACGAGGGTGTTTCGGGAGATCGACTTCCTGCCCCAGATGGAGGAGGCCGGGTTCCCCCACAAGCTCGGCGCGGTGTGGACGGCGTCGCACAACGAGAAGCTCTACGCCCACGACTGGGAGGGCATGGACGACGACGTCCGGCCCTACGAGTACGCCGACATCTCCTTCTCCGAGCGGGAGCAGGAGGGGGTCGGGATGAACTACACGTACCACGTCGACCGCGGCCGGTTCGACCTCATGCTGCTCCAGCACGCCCACACCCTCGGCGCCGACGTGTACGAGGGCGTGAACGTCCGCGGCGTGGACTTCTCCGACCCCGACCAGGTCGCCGTCCAGTACCGCATGGGCCGCAGGGAGATGGCGACGACGGCCCGGATGGTCGTGGACTGCTCCGGGCGGCGGACCCTGATCGGCAACCAGATGGGCTGGAAGATCAAGGACCCGGTCTTCGACCAGTACGCCCTGCACACGTGGTTCCAGGGCTACGACCGGGAGACGATCTCCAAGGACACCACGAAGGGCGACTACATCTACGTCCACTTCCTGCCGGTGTCCAACACCTGGGTGTGGCAGATCCCGATCACCGACGACGTCACGAGCATCGGGGTCGTCACCCAGAAGGAGAACTTCGCCAAGCGCAGGACCGAGCACGAGCAGTTCTTCTGGGACGCCGTCGGCACCCGGCCCGACTTCGCCGAGGCCCTCCGCAAGGCCGAGCGCATCCGGCCGTTCAAGACCGAGGGCGACTACAGCTACGCCATGAAGCAGATCTGCGGCGACCGGGTCGTGCTCCTCGGCGACGCGGCCCGCTTCGTCGACCCGATCTTCTCGACCGGCGTGTCGATCGCCCTCAACTCGGCCCGCCTGGCCTTCCCGGACATCTTCAAGGCGCTCGAGACCGGCAACTTCTCGAAGTCGGCGTTCGAGACCTTCGAGACCACCATCCGGCGGGGCACGAAGAACTGGTACGACTTCATCGCCGTCTACTACCGGCTGAACGTGCTGTTCACCGCGTACATCCTCGACCCGCGCTACCGGCTCGACGTGCTCAAGCTCCTCCAGGGCGACGTGTACGACGAGGAGGCGCCGCCGGTGCTCGAGAAGATGCGGGAGACGGTGTCCAAGGTCGAGAGCAACCCGAACCACATCTGGCACGGGCTGCTCAACGACATGACGGCCGACGCGTTCAAGCCCGTCTTCTAGGACCGCCGTCCGCCGTCAGCCGGCCAGGCGGAACCGCCCCCGGTCGACGACCACCCGGCCGTCGCCGGCCGTCGTGCGGAACACGGCGCCGTCGCCGTCGGCCCACACCTGCACGGTGAGCGACTCGCCCGGGAACACCGGCGACGAGAAGCGGCCGACCATCGAGCCGAAGCGGGCCGGGTCGCCGTCGCACAGGGTCGCGAGCAGGGCCCGGCCGGTGAACCCGTAGGTGCAGAGGCCGTGGAGGATCGGCCGCGGGAACCCGGCGCGGCCGGCGAAGGCGGGGTCCGAGTGCAGCGGGTTGCGGTCCCCCGACAGCCGGTAGAGCAGGGCCTGGTCGGGGCGGGTCGCGTAGACGACCTCCGCGTCCGGCGGTCGCTCGGGCGGGCCGTCCTTCGGCGCCGACGGCCCCCGGTCGCCGCCCCAGCCCCCCTCGCCCCGGATGAACGCCGCCGAGGTGGTCGTGAACAGCGGCTCGCCGGAGGCGGCGTCGGTCCCGGTGGTCTCGGTCTCGACCACGGCCGCCGACCCCTTGTCCCAGATGCCGGTCACCGTGGTGGTGACCGTCGCCGTCCCGGCGACCGGCAACGGGCGGTGGAGGGTGACGCCCTGCTCCCCGTGGACGAGCATGGCCGGGTCGAAGGTGCCGATGCGGCCGAACGTCCCGCCGCCGCCGAGCAGCACCGGGAACGTCGGGAGCACCCGCTGCTCGACCCCGGCCGTGTTCTCGGTGGTGAAGGCGAGGTCGTCGACGCCCGCCCCCACGCCGAGGGCGTAGATGAGGCAGGCGTCGGAGGTCCAGGTCCGCTCGACGGGACCGGCGGTGGCGCCGACGGCGCCGGGATCGATGGGCATGGCGGGAGCCTGGCAGGCGCGCGACACTTTTGCCCGGTGTTCGAGCGATTCAGCGCGCCGGCGCGCCGGGCCGTCGTGCTCGCCCAGGAGGAGGCCCGGCGCCTCCGCCACACCTGGATCGGCACCGAGCACCTGCTGCTCGGGCTGGCCGGCGACGAGCACACCCTGGCCGGCAGGGCCCTCGGCTCGCTCGGCGTCACCCTGGACGCCGCCCGGCAGGAGGTCTTCGCCATCGTCGGGGCGGCGGAGGAGCCGGCCGAGCCCGTCTCGACCGTCCCGTTCACCCCCCGGGCGAAGAAGGCGCTGGAGCTCGCGCTGCGGGAGGCGCAGCGCCTCGGCGACCACTACATCGGCTCGGCCCACCTGCTGCTCGGGCTGGTCAGGGAGGGCGACGGGGTGGCCGTCGAGGTGCTGCGCCGCCTCGGCGCCGCTCCGGCGACCGTCACCGACACGACCGTCGCCCTGCTGCGGGCCCCCGGCGGCGACGCCGAGGCGGTCGAGCCGCTGGCGCCGGGCGAGCACCGCGTGCGCGGCGAGCCGGGGCCGGCCGGCGCCCGCTGCCCGGCCTGCAGGGGCGACCTGGCGGTCACGGCCACCACCGTCACCGTGGGAGCCGGGGACCGGGACGTCGTCCTCGTCGTCTGCGGCGCGTGCGGGACGGCGATCGGGGCGCTGCCGGCCTAGGGGGTGCACCTCCGGCGCGAGGTGCGCGTGGTTCACTGGCGCGGTGGATGCCGTCCACCAGTGCCCGCACTGCGACCTGCGCTTCGCCAGCCGCACCGAGCTCGAGGCCCACCTCGCCGACGAGCACCCCGCCGAGGGCGACGACGACACCCGGTCCCTCGACCGCTGAGGGACGGCGGTGAGCGAGCTGGACCGCGCCTTCGGGTGGGAGCCGCGCCGCCGGCGCCGGGGGCTCGCCGCCGTCGTCCTGCTCGTGGTCGGGCTGCCGCTCCTGCTCGTCGGCCTGGCCGTGGCCGCCTGGGCCGTCGACTCGTCGCTGAGCGGCGGCGAGGTGCCCCGCAACGTGGAGCTGGTCGGCCTGGACGTCGGGGGGATGCCGGAGGACGAGCTGCGCCACGCCGTCGCCGACCTCGCCGATGGCTACGGCGACACCGAGGTCCACATCGTCACCCCCCACGGCTCGCTCGTCACCACCGCCGCCGACCTCGGGGTCAGCGTGGACGAGGAGGCGACGATCGCCGCCGTCCTCGACGTGGGCGGCGACGCGCCCGTCTACCGGCGGCCGCTCGACTGGGCCAGGTCGTTCCTCGACCCGAGGGAGGCGCCGCTGCGGGTCACCGTCGACCGGGCCGTCGCCACCGAGACCGTCGTCGCCCTGGAGGGCGAGGCCCGGCAGGCGCCGGTGGAGCCGACCATCGAGGACCGCGACGGGACGCTCGTCGCCGTGCCCGGCCAACCCGGCCGGGGCGTCGACGCCGCCGACGTGGCCGACGCCCTGCCCGCGGCCGCCACCACCGGGGCCGACCCGCTGGTCGTGCGGGTGGAGGAGGGCGACGTCCCGCCCCGCTTCGACCTGGCCGACGCCGAGCAGGCCGCCGAGCGGGCCACCCAGCTCGCCGCCCACCCGCTGTGGGTGCGGGCCGGGGACACCAGCGCGGCGGTGCCGGAGGAGACGGTCCGCTCGTGGCTGCGGGCCGTCCCCGGCGAGGACGGCCTCGAGCTGCTGCTCTCCCAGGAGGCCGTCGAGCAGGACCTGCCCGAGCTGCTGGCCGGCGCGGCGACCGAGCCCGTCAACGCCCGCTTCGACCTGGTGGGCGGGGTGCCGACCGTCGTCCCGGGCCGGTCCGGCCACGCCTGCTGCGCCGCGGTCGACGCCCTCGACCTGCTGGCCGCGCTGGACGAGGGCAGCGGCACCCCCGTCGACCTGTCGCTGCGCACGATCCGGCCCGACGTGACCGCCGACGAGGCCCGCTCCTGGCAGATCACCGGCGTGGTGTCCACGTTCACCACCAATCACGCGGCCGGCGAGCCCCGGGTGACCAACATCCACCGGATGGCCGACCTCGTGCGGGGCCAGGTGATCCCGCCCGACGGCCGGTTCTCGATCAACGAGTTCGTCGGCGAGCGCACCACGGCGAAGGGGTTCGTCAACGCCCCGGTCATCTACCAGGGCGAGTTCACCGAGGACGTCGGCGGCGGCGTCTCCCAGTTCGCCACCACCCTGTTCAACGCCGCCTTCTACGCCGGGCTCGAGTTCGAGGAGTACCAGAGCCACTCGATCTACATCTCGCGCTACCCCTACGGCGTCGAGGCCACCCTGTCCTACCCCCACCCCGACCTCGTGATCGAGAACCCGAGCCCCTACGGGGTGATGATCTGGACGGGCTACACGGACACGAGCATCACCGTCACCCTGTACTCGACGAGGTGGGCCGACGTCCGCCAGGGCGCCCAGACCCGCGCCCCGCAGGGCAACTGCACGCGGGTCACGACCGAGCGGGTCAGGACGTTCGTCCGCAGCGGCCGGACCGAGGTCGACCAGGTCTACGCCACCTACCGACCGGGCGAGGGTGTGGACTGCTGAGCGTGGACGACGCCATGCGCTTCGAGTCCCGGATGAGCGACGCCGACGCGCTCATGTGGACGATCGAGAAGGACCCGCTGCTGCGGTCGACGATCCTCGCCGTCTCGCTCCTCGACCGGGCGCCCGACCGCGACCGGCTGATGGCCAGGCTGGAGCGGGGCAGCCGGGAGATCCCGAGGCTGCGCCAGCGGGTGGTCGGCAACCCGTGGTCGCTGGCCCCGCCCCGCTGGGAGGTCGACCCGAACTTCGACCTCCACTACCACGTGCGGTCCATGCGGGCGCCGGGGAACGGCACCGTGCGGGACCTGCTCGACGCCTGCGCCCCGATCGCCATGCAGGGCTTCGACCGGGCCCGCCCGCTGTGGGAGGTGTGGGTGGTGGACGGGCTGGAGGGCGACCGGGCGGCGCTCGTCCAGAAGGTGCACCACACGATCACCGACGGCGTCGGCGGCGTGAAGATGGCGATGGTCCTGCTCGACCTGGAGCGGCACCCGGCGGCCGACGACGGGCCGGCGCCGCCGGCGCCCGAGCCGCGGGTGCTCGGGCCGTGGGCGCGGCTGCTGGACGCCGCCGGCCACGAGGCCCGCCGCCAGGCCGGCGTCGCCCGGCGGGCCGTCGGCTCGGCGCCGGAGGCGGCGGCCGGCGTGCTCCGCGACCCCGTCGGGGCCGCCCGCTCGGCGGCCGACCTGGCCGGGTCGGTGCGGCGGCTGCTGGCGCCGGTCACCGAGCCGCTCAGCCCCGTCCTCCGGGAGCGGTCGCTGCGCCTCCGCCTCGACACGCTCACCGTCCCCCTCCCCGACCTCAAGGCGGCGGCCAAGCGGGTCGACGGCAAGCTCAACGACGCCTTCGTCGCCGCCGTCACCGGCGGCCTGCGCCGGTACCACGAGGCCCACGGCACCCCCGTGGACGCGCTGCGGATGACGATGCCGATCAACCTCCGGGACGCGTCCACCGACGCGCTGGCCGGCAACCGGTTCGTCCCCGCGCGGTTCACGATCCCGGTCGGCATCGCCGACCCTCGCGAGCGGATGCGGGTCACCCGCGACCTGCTCCGCCGCCAGCGGGCCGAGCCGGCGCTCGCCCTGACCGACGCGCTGGCCGGCGTGCTGTTCCGCCTCCCCCGGTCGGTGGCGACCACCGTGTTCGGGTCGATGCTGAAGGGCATCGACGTGGTGACGAGCAACGTGCCCGGCGCGCCCGTCCCGATCTACCTGGCCGGGGCGAGGGTGACGGCCCAGTTCGCGTTCGGCCCGCCGAGCGGCGCCGCGCTGAACGTCACCCTGCTCAGCCACCTCGACGACTGCGCCATCGGCGTCACCAGCGACGCCGCCGCCGTCCCCGACCCCGACTGCCTGACGACCTGCCTCCAGGAAGGCTTCGACGAGGTCCTGAAGGGCTAGACGGGGCGCAGCCGGAACAGCGAGAGGTCGTCCCCGCTGCCGACCAGCGACGACTCGATCGGCTCGCGCCCCGGAGCGGTGAAGGTCATCGCGCTCAGGAACTCGTCGGACAGGAACGCGCCCTCGACCGGGTACCGGTCGCCCTGGGCCTTGATCCGCCGGGACAGCTGGTGGGCGACGTACCGGGCGAGGCTGTCTTCGCCCGTCCCGGACCCGCCCACCGGCTTCCCGATGCGCCGGAAGGCGTCGGGGTGCCGCGCCTCGATCCCGAGGGCCAGCTGGTAGGCGGTCACCCACGGCCACCCGAAGTAGTGGTCCTTGCCGCCGACCGAGGCCAGCACGTCCTCCACCAGCAGGTCCATCCGCAGCTCGCCCCAGAGCCCGCCGTCGGCCATGCCGGCAAGGTACCGGTCGACGCCGGCCCGGCTCACCATGACCTGGACGGTCGCCGGGTCGGGGCGCCCGTCGAGGTCGCCGCGGAAGACCAGCCGGTAGACGACCCGGTCGGCCACGCCGAGCTGCTCGGCGACGTCCCGGACGGCGACGTCGGCGCCCACCTGCTCCACGGGTCGCACGCTACTGCCCCTCCTCTCCGTAGAGGTCGCCGAGCTCCGGCCACAGCTTGCGGTAGATCGACGCCTTCGCCGCCCTCACGGACGCGTCGCCGTCCGGCGCCCGCGCGAGGGCCTCCAGCAGGAGGGCGACGTCGTCGAGGTCGAGCTCGATCGTCGGAGGGAGGCTGGCGAAGGGCCGGTCGGTCATCCGGTGCTCCGGCGTCGACGGATGCACGGCCGGCGTGGGCGGCGCCGGCGACCCGGCCGCGATCCTAGAGCAGGGCCTGGAGCACGAGGAGGACGCCGAAGAGGGCGAAGACGGCCGCGCTGGCGAGGCGGATCGTCCTCGACGAGAGGCGGGCGGCGAGGCGGCGGCCGACGACGATCGCGGCCGCGTCGGCGGTCACCATGCCGAGGGTGGCGCCGGCCCAGGTGGGGACGGCGCCCTGGCGGGCGGCGAGGGCGGCCGTCGCCAGCATCGTCTTGTCGCCGATCTCGGAGGCGAAGAACGTCGCGGCCACGGCGGCCGCGGCCGCGAGCCCGGAGCGGCGGGCGGCCGGGTCCACGGCCTCGTCGTCGTCCTCGCCCCG
>DASWMK010000151.1 GCA_036399815.1 Acidimicrobiales bacterium | reverse complement strand
CACCCCGGCGACCAGCCCGCCGGCGATGCCCCGGCCGATGGCGAGGGTGGCCGGCCCGCCCACGTTCGACGGCTCGCCGGCGGTCTGCACGGTCACCGTGTAGTCGCCGTCGGCCGGCACGTCGACGGTGGCGACGGCGACCGCCGACCGGCCCCCGGTCGAGTACGTGAGGTCGCTGTCGTAGGTGCCGATCGGCAGCGCCCCGCCGCCGCCCACCGGCACGATCTGCACGTCCATCGGCGGCACGGGGATGGTGTCGTCGTCGCGCAGGCCGCGGACCTCGTAGAAGAGGGTCTGGCCGCCCTCGTCGAGGGTGACGGTCGCCTCGCCGGGCACCGGGACCCGGTCGAACCCGTCGATCTTGTCGGTGAAGCCGACGACCCCCCGGACGACGGCGACCGCCTCGAGCACGACGCCGAGGACGATGGCGGCGGCGCCGAGCCAGTAGCCGCCGGAGCCGGGGCGGCGGCGCTCGACGCTCACGCCGCCCCGAGTCGCCGGGCCACCAGCTCGAGGCGGTCGTCCTGGGCGACCATCGCCACCCGGACGTGCCCCGTCGACTGCGGGCCGTAGAACTCGCCCGGGCTGACGAGCACGCCGCCCTCCCTGGCCAGGCGCTCCGCGCAGGCCCAGGCGTCGCCGCCGGGCGCCGGGGCGAACAGGTAGAACGACCCGCCCGGCATCGGCGCGTCGATGCCGACGGCGGCCAGCACCTCCCGGAAGCGCACCAGCCGCCGCCGGTAGCGCTCCCGCTGCTCGTCCACGTGGGCGTCGTCGCCGAGGGCCACGACGGCCGCCGCCTGCACCGGCCCGGGCGGCATGAGCCCGGCGTGCTTGCGCACCTCGCCCAGGTAGCGGACGAGGTCGGGGTCGCCGGCGAAGAACCCGGCCCGCACGCCGGCGAGGTTCGACCGCTTCGACAGGGAGTGGACGGCGAGCACGCCGTCGAGACCGTCGGCCAGCGCCGTGCGGGGCGGCCCGTCCCAGGTGAACTCGGCGTAGCACTCGTCCGACAGCACGGGCATCCCCCTGGCCCGGCCCCAGGCCACGACGGCGCCGAGGTCGTCGAGGTTGCCGGCCGGGTTCCCCGGGGTGTTCGCCCACAGGCACAGCGCCCGGTCGGCGTCGGCCGGGTCGACGGCCGCGAGGTCGAGCCGGAAGGCGTCGTCGACCGGGACGGGGACGGCCCGGAGGCCGGCCAGGGTGGCGCCCATCTCGTAGCTCGGGTAGCTGACGGCGGGGTAGAGGACGGTGTCCCGGTCCGGGCGCCGCAGCCGGAGCCAGTGGGGCAGGCCGACGACCAGCTCCTTGGTCCCGACGCACGCTGCGATGGCCTCCCTCGGCACGTCGACCCCGAGGCGGCGGGCCATCCACCCGGCGGCGGCGTCGCGGAAGGCGGGGGTGCCGACGGTCGGCGGGTAGCCCCGCTCGGCGCCCGACGAGGAGAGGGCGGCGACCACGGCCGGCGGCGGCGGGTCCGTCGGCGTGCCGATGGAGAGGTCGACGCAGCCGCCGTCGTGCTCGTCGGCGAGCGCCTTCAGGTCGACGAGGCGGTCGAAGGGGTAGGGCGGCGGGCGGAAGCCGGTGACCGTCGTCAACGGGCCGCGACCACGAACTCGGAGAAGCGGTCGGCGGCGGCTGCGTCCAGGCGGGCCCGCACCCGCATGACGTCGCCCTCGGCCGCCTCGGACACCACCTCGCCCTCCCGGTGGACGGCCGCCAGCACGTCGCCCCGGTCGTAGGGGACGGCCAGCTCGACCACCGAGGCGAGGGCCCTGAGCCGGTCGCCGACGGCGACCACCAGGTCGCGCACACCGTCGCCGGTCGCCGCCGAGAGGGCCACCGACCCGGGGTGGCTCTTGGCCAGGCGGGCCGCCTCCTCGGGGGCGAGGTCGGTCTTGTTGAACGCGAGCAGGGTGGGGACGTCGCCGGCGCCGATCTCGGCCAGCACGGCGTCGACGGCCTCGATGTGGCCCTCCGGGTCGGGCCCGGCGGCGTCGACCACGTGCACGAGCAGGTCGGCGTCGACCACCACCTCGAGGGTCGACTTGAACGCCTCCACCAGCTGGTGGGGCAGCTTGCGGACGAACCCGACGGTGTCGATGACGAGGACCGGCTCGCCGCCGGGCAGCTCGAGGCGCCGGGTGGTGGCGTCGAGGGTGGCGAACAGGCGGTCCTCGACCAGCACCCCGGCATCGGTCAGCCGGTTGAGCAGGGTGGACTTGCCGGCGTTGGTGTAGCCGACGATGGCCACCGACTGGATGCGGCTGCGATGCTGGGCCTTGCGCTGGGTGGCCCGCACCCGCTCGACCTCGCGCAGGTCGGCCTCCAGCTTGTGGATGCGGCGGAGGATGCGCCGGCGGTCGACCTCGAGCTTGGTCTCGCCCCGGCCCATCCGGGTGCCGATGCCGCCGCCCTGCTGGGACAGCGCCGTGCCCCGGCCCCGCAGGCGGGGCAGCCGGTAGCGGAGCATGGCCAGCTCGACCTGGGCCTTGCCGACCTGGCTGTGCGCGTTCTGGCCGAAGATGTCGAGGATGACGGCGGTGCGGTCGATGGCCGTCCGCCCGAGCAGCTTCTCGAGGTTGCGCTGCTGGGCGGGGGTGAGCTCGTCGTCGAACACGACGGTGTCGCAGTCGGTCGCCTCCGACACCTCCTTCAGCTCCTGGGCCTTGCCCCGCCCGATGTAGGTGGCCGGATCGGGCGCCTCCCGCCGCTGCACGAGGCGGGCGACCTCGTCCGCGCCAGCGGTGTCGACGAGCAGCGAGAGCTCGTCGAGCGAGGCGTCGACGTCGTCCTCGGTCGACGGCGGGATGGCGACGCCGACGAGGACGATGCGCTCCCGGATGGAGCGTTCGATCAGGGCCACGGCACCTCCACCGCCGCGACGAAGGTGGCGGGGCCGGTGAGGGTGGCGGTGTCCCCCAGCCCGACCTCGGCGGCGCCGCCCGGCATGCGGACGACGACGCGGTCGCCGACGAGCCCCCAGCGGTGGGCGGCCACGGCGGCGGCGACCGCGCCCGTGCCGCACGCCTCGGTCGGGCCGACGCCGCGCTCCCACACCCGCAGGTCGACGGCGCCGTCGAGGGCGGGGCGGATGACCTCGACGTTGACGTCGGGATGGGCGGGCCCGAGCTCGGCCAGGTCGGCCAGCCCGTCGGGGTCGAGGACGACGAGGTGGGGGTTGCCCACGTCGACCTCGGCCTGCCGGGCGGTGGAGCGGACGACGCGCGCCTCGCCCATGTCGACGGTGGCCTCGATGGTGCGGTCGTCCGGGCCCGGCTTCACCTCGACCCGGCGGAGGCCGGCCATGGTGGCGACCTCGACCACCGGCCCGTCCACCAGGCCGGCGGCCAGCGCCGCCTGCACCAGGCAGCGGATGCCGTTGCCGCTCATCTCCGCGACGCTGCCGTCGGCGTTCCAGAGGGTCATGCCGAGGTCGGCGGTGTCGTCGCCCCGGGTGCCGAGGAGCAGGCCGTCGGCGCCGACGCCGGTGTGGCGGTCGCACAGGGCCCGCGCCAGGTCCGGCCCGGCGCCGGCCGCGCCGGCCGGGTCGAGCAGCACGAGGAAGTCGTTGCCGAGCCCGTGGTGCTTGGTCACGCGCATCTGGCCCAGTCTCCCAGCAGGGCGTCGGCCACGGCGACCGCATTCCCGCCCGGGACCCACCTGATGCGGGGGTCGCGGCGGAACCACACCCGCTGGCGGCGGGCGAAGCGGCGGGTCCGGCGGACGGCGAGGTCGAGCGCGCCGGCCAGGTCGCACTCGCCCCGCACGTGGGCCAGCAGCTCCTTGTAGCCGAGAGCCTGGGCGGCGGTGCGGGACAGGCCGCGGGAGTCGGCGGCCAGGCGGCGCACCTCGTCGACGAAGCCCTGCTCGACCTGGCGGGCGTAGCGGGCCTCGATGCGGCGGGCGACATCGGCCGCGGGCAGGTCCACGCCGAACAGCCGGAACGGGGTCGGCGGGTAGGCGTCGAGGCCGGGCCCGTAGGACGAGAACGGGCGGCCGCTGCCGAGCGTGACCTCGAGGGCCCGGACGACGCGGCGCCGGTTGGTCGGCACCATGCGACCGGCCGCCACCGGGTCGAGGGCGGCCAGCCGGGTGTGGAGGGCGACGGTGTCGGGCTCGGCCTCGAGCTCGGCCCGCACGTCGGGGTAGCGGGCGGGGATGGCGAGGCGGTCGACGACGGCCCGCAGGTACAGGCCGGTGCCGCCGACGAGCAGGGCCCGGTGGCCGCGGGCCTCGATGCCGGCCAGCGCCTCGTCGAAGGCCCTGCGGTAGCGGGCGACGGTGAACTCCTCCCACGGGTCGGCCAGGTCGAGCAGGTGGTGCGGGACCTCGGCCCGCTCAGCCGGGCTCGGCTTGTCGGTGCCGACGTCCATGCCCCGGTACACCTGCATGGAGTCGACGGAGACGAGCTCGACGTCCGGGCACCGCCGCGCCACCTCCAGGGCGGCGGCCGACTTGCCCGACGCGGTGGTGCCGACGATGGCCGCGTGGGTCACCGGGCGCCGGGGCCGGTCGGGCCGGTGGATGCGGCGGGGGCGGCGGGCGGGGCCGCTGCGGCGGGTGCGTCGGTGCTGACGGCGGCCGGGGCGGGGTGTGCGTCCGTGCCGGCGGCGGGCCGCTCGGCCGCGGCGGCGAGGGCTCGGGTGGCGAGGTCGGCGACGGTCGCGGCGACGGCCGACGGGTCGACGACGGTGTGGAGGTGGGCGCCCGCGAGCCGGGCGGTCGGCCAGCCGCGGCGGCGGGCCTCGGCCAGCTCGTCGTCGTAGGTGAACGACAGGTAGGCGCACGGCCCCGTCGGGTCGTCGGGCGGGACGGGGATCGGGTCGTCGAAGTACGAGGTGGGGACGGCGACGAGCTCGTCGACGACGGCGGCCCGGGCCACCGGGTCCGGCACGGCGGCGGCGACGGCGTCGGCGCCGAACCAGTCCGCCCAGGGCGGGAGGAGCCCGTCGACGGCGAGGTCGGTGAGCAGGGCGGCGAAGGCCGGCGGGGCGCCGTCGCGCGGACGGCGACCGTCGGCCGGGAGGAGGGCGTCGACGAAGCAGGTGGCGGCGACCGGCCGCCCGGCGGCGGCGAGGGCGGCGGCGACGACCGGGAGGACGAGCCCCGCACCCGAATGCCCCACGAGCACGAGCGGCCGCCGCTGGTCGGCCGCCACGGTGGACGGGGCCGTCACGTCCGGCGGGGCCGCTCCACGGGCCGGCGCGCCCGGCGGGGCCGCTCCACGGGCCGGCGCGCCCGGCGGGGCCGCTCCACGGGCCGGCGCGCCCTGCGGGGCCGCTCCACGGGCCGGCGCGCCCTGCGGGGCCGCTCCACGGGCCGGCGCGCCCGGCGGGGCCGCTCCACGGGCCGGCGCGCCCGGCGGCCGGTCGGGGGCTCCCGGCCCGGGCGCCGGGAGGGGCCGATGCGGCTCGACGGGGCGATCGCCGAGAGGGCCGGCGACGACGGCTGCGGCGACCTCGGCGGCGGCCGTGCGCCACCACGGGCGGGGGGCGTGCAGCGGCGGGGTCAAACGGGGGAAGGTGGCCCCGTGGCCGGCGGCCCGGAGGGCGTCGGCCACCGGCGTGAGCGTGGCCGGGCCCACGAGGGGGCTGTGGACGAGGACGACGTGGAGGCGGTCGGTCACCCGGCGGCGACGGGGATGCGGGTGCGGTGCCGGGCCTGCGCGGTGACCCGGACGAGGTCGCCCGACAGGTGGTGGGCGCCGGCGCCGGTGATGGCCACCTCGGCGTAGGTGCCGGCCCGCAGCGGCTGGGGCGGCGTGAAGTGCACGAGCTTGTTCTGCCGGGTCCGGCCGGTGAGGACGCCGGGGTCCCTGCGGCTCGGGCCCTCGACGACGACCTCCTCGACCCGCCCGACGCGGGCCCGATGGCGGGCCAGGGCCGAGCGCTCGACGACGGTGCGGAGGCGGTCGAAGCGGTCGGCCGTGACGTCCGGCGGGACGGCCAGCGACGGGTCCTCGGCCAGGCGACCGGCCGCCTCGGTGCCGGGCCTGGGCGAGAAGACGAACGTGTAGGCGCTGTCGTACTCGGCGGCGGCGACGACCTCGAGGGTTCCCTCGAAGTCGTCGTCGGTCTCCCCCGGGAAGCCGACGATCAGGTCGGTGGTGACGGCGAGGTCGGGCACGGCGGCCCGGGCCGCGCCCAGGCGCTCCAGGTAGCGCTCGGCCGTGTAGCCCCGGTGCATGGCGGCGAGCGTGCGGTCCGACCCGGCCTGGAGGGGCAGGTGGAGGTGCTCGCACACGGCCGGGGTCTCGGCCATCGCCGCGATCGTGTCCGGGCGGAGGTCCTTCGGGTGCGGGCTCGTGAACCGCACCCGCCGGATGCCGTCGACCGCGCCGACGGCCCTCAGCAGCTCGGCGAAGAGCGGCCGGGGCCGCACCGCCTCGCCGGCCGCCCGGCGGGCGAGGGTCAGGTCCCGGCCGTAGGAGTTCACGTTCTGGCCGAGGAGGGTGACCTCGGTGACCCCGTCCTCGGCGAGGCCCCGCACCTCGTCGACCAGCTCGTCGAGCGGGCGGCTGATCTCCGGCCCCCGCACCGACGGGACGATGCAGAACGCGCAGCTGTTGTCGCAGCCGATCTGGATCGTGACCCAGGCGGCGTGGGACAGCTCCCGCCGGGCCGGCAGGGCCGACGGGAAGGCGGCGTGGTCGTCGGCGACCGTCGCCTCGAGGATCTCGGTGACCGGGCCGGACTCGGCGGCCTGCCGGAGCAGGTCGGCGGCGCGGTGCACGTTGTGGGTGCCGAACACGACGTCGACGTGCGGCGCCCGCTCACGGACGAGGTCGCGGTCCTTCTGCGCCAGGCAGCCGGCGACGGCGATCTGGAGGTCGGGCCGCTGCTGCTTCAGGGCCTTGAGGTGGCCGAGGTTGCCGTAGAGCTTGTTGTCGGCGTTCTCGCGGATGCAGCACGTGTTCAGCACGACGACGTCGGCGTCGGCGAGCGACGTCGCCGGCACCAGCCCGTCGGCCTCGAGCAGGCCGGCGATGCGTTCGGAGTCGTGCTCGTTCATCTGGCACCCGAACGTGCGCACGACGTAGCTCCTGGGCACCGGCCCAGGTTAGGCGTGGGCGGTCGCCGCCCGACGACGGGGGGTGGTGGGCGACGCCGGCCCGGTCAGGACCAGCCGGCCGCGCTCGGCGAGGCGATGTCCCGGTCGCCGAGGTCGACGAACATGGTGGGGTCGGGGGCTGTGCTCTCGCGGCGCCGGTCCTCGATGTGCAGGCGGATCGCCGTGCGGCGCTCGCCGTCGATGAGGATGTCGGCGAACGTCGGCACGCAGACCAGGTCGACCCCGCTCGGGGCGACGTAGCCCCTGGCGATGGCGACGGCCTTGACGGCCTGGTTGAGCGCTCCGGCGCCCACGACCTGGACCTCGACCGCTCCGCTCTGGCGGATGACCCCCGCCATGGCGCCAGCGACGGAGTTCGGGTTGGATCGGCTCGAAACCTTCAGTGTCTCCATGGCTCTCCCCCGCCCGTCGGCGTGCGCCTGAGCAAGTTCGACGCCGGAGCGGCGGCCTCCTCCCCGGGTGGCCGTCCTCCGGGGTGGCAGGTGTCACCCCGGAGGACGGCGCCGGCGCGACCGTCAGTCCTCGAGCGTGATCGGCACCTCGTTGGGGTCGACCCCGTCCGGCGACGCGGCGATGCCGACCTTGGTGAGGATGCGCTCGGAGATCTCGACCATCACCTCGGGGTTCTCGCCGAGGAACTGCTTCGCGTTCTCACGCCCCTGGCCGAGCTGCTCGCCCTCGTAGGTGTACCAGGCACCGGACTTCTTGATGATGCCGACGTCCACCCCCACGTCGAGCAGCGAGCCCTCCCGGCTGATCCCCCGCCCGTACATGATGTCGAACTCGCACTGCCGGAACGGCGGGCTGACCTTGTTCTTCACCACCTTCACGCGGGTGCGGTTGCCGGTGACCTCGACGCCGTCCTTGATCGACTCGATGCGGCGGATGTCCAGCCGGACCGACGAGTAGAACTTCAGCGCCCGGCCGCCCGGCGTGGTCTCCGGCGAGCCGAACATCACGCCGATCTTCTCCCGCAGCTGGTTGATGAAGACGCAGATCGTGCGGGACTTGTTGAGGTTGGCGGTCAGCTTGCGCAGCGCCTGGGACATGAGACGGGCCTGGAGGCCGACGTGGCTGTCCCCCATCTCGCCCTCGATCTCGGCCCTCGGCGTGAGGGCGGCGACCGAGTCGATCACGACGACGTCGAGCGCCCCCGAGCGGATCAGCATGTCGGCGATCTCGAGGGCCTGCTCGCCCGTGTCCGGCTGGGAGATGAGGAGCTCGTCGATGTCGACGCCGATGGCGGCCGCGTAGGCCGGGTCCATGGCGTGCTCCGCGTCGATGTAGGCGCAGATGCCGCCGTTGCGCTGGGCCTCGGCGACGACGTGGAGCGCGAGCGTCGACTTCCCCGACGACTCCGGGCCGTAGATCTCGACGACCCGGCCGCGCGGCAGGCCGCCGATGCCGAGCGCGAGGTCGAGGGCGAGCGCGCCCGTGGAGACGGCCTCCACCTGCATGGTGCCCTTCTCACCCATCCGCATGACGGAGCCCTTGCCGAACTGCCGCTCGATCTGGCTGAGCGCCATCTCGAGTGCCTTGTCTCGTTCCACCGCTGGTGTCCTTTCCGAGGAGGCGGTCGTAGGGGTGGCGGCCCGTCGAGGGCTGCGATCGCTTGCCACCAAGGTACGGAGGGGGTGTGACAGGAACCCGGTGGCGGACGGGGGGTCAGGGAAGAACGACAGGAGTGTAGTTCCGAACGGGCGTTCGCTCAAGGACCCGGCGGCCGGCCGCCGAGCGGCGCCGTCGCCACGACCTCGTAGCGGGCGCCGGCCGGGTGCAGGTGGCTGCGCACGACCTCGGCGGAGGTGACCGTCCACGACCCGGCCACCGGCGCCCCGGCGAGGGGGCGGGCCGGCGTGCCGCCCCGGCGCACCCTCGCGAGCGTGAGGTGGCCGCGGAAGCGCCGCTCCTCGGGCGGGCGGCCGAGCGGCGCCGTCGCGGCCACGACGGCCGCCGCCACCTCGTCGAGCCCGGCGACCGGCACGCAGACGACGCCGGGGCCGAGGGCGGTCACCGCCGGGCCGAGGACGGCCTCCACGGGCGCGAGCGGTGCGACCGCCTCGGCGACGGCCGCCGCCACCGGGCCGGGGTCGTCCACCTCGCCGAGGAAGCGGAGGGTGACGTGCCACTGGTCCCTCGTCGTCCACCGCACGCCGGGCCGTTCGGGCCGGGGCAGCGCGGCGACCGCGTCGAGCACCTCGGCCGGCGGGTGGACGGCGACGAACAGGCGCATGGCGGGCCCAGCATGGCGCCGGCCGGTCGGGCGGCGAGGGACCGGTTGCCGCGGCGCCGGCACGGCCGGCCCGTCGCGGCGGAGGCAGCCCGGTTCGGCAGGGCGACCGGAGCGGCGGCCCGGCGGGGGCGGGCGCAGCCCGCATCGGCAGGGCGACCGGCGGGGGCGGGCGGGCGGCAGCCCGCGTCGGCGCAACAGCGGCCCGGGCGCGGCGGGAGGCGGCGACCCGCGTCGGCGCAACAGCGGCCCGGGCGCGGCGGTGGGCGGGCCTGGTCGGCCCGCCCACCGGCGTCACGGATGATCGGGCGGGGTCAGCCGCCGCCGTAGAGCGTGGTGCAGAGGCCCATGGGCTCGTTGCGGCCGCCGCAGGTGTCGCCGTACTCCTCGTACGCGCTGTCGATCGGCGACTGGAAGTACAGGTCGTCGCAGGCCTGCATGTCGCCCTCGAAGCACTGGTCGGCGAGCGCGTCGAGCGCCGGGTCGTCGCCGAGGTCGCCGGGCGGCTCGCCGGGCGGGAGGGCCTGGCCGCCGCCCCCGGTCGTCGTCGTCGTCTCCTCGGCCTCGGTCGTGGTCGTCTCCTCGGCCGTGGTGGAGGTGGTCTCCTCCTCGGTCGTCGACGTCGTGACCTCGAGCGTGGTCGAGGTGGACGTGCCGCCGGCGAGGGTGGTGGAGGCGCCCTCGTCGATCTCGACGCCGCACTCCTCGGACAGGTAGCGCTCGACGTTCTGGTTGGCCTCCTCGAGCCGCTGCGCGTTCTCGGGGTCGAAGAACGGGGCGGCGGCCGCGAAGATGTCGGCCGGGTCGTCGCCGCCGCTCTCCTGGAGGGCGTCGGTCACCTGCCGGTAGATGTCCGCGAGGTACGTCATGTCGTCGTCGATCTCGGGCGGCGCGGAGTCGGCCAGGCGGTCGAACTGGTCGGCGACCTGCTCGATGGCCTCGGGCGACTCGGGCAGCTCGGGGCCGCTCTCGGCGAGGGCCTGGGCCTGGTCGCAGAAGTCGCCGGCCGCGACGGAGGCCTCGTCCTTGATCCCGCAGGCCCCGAGGGCGAGCACGGCGGCCGCGGCCAGCGCCACGACGCCGGGCCAGCGGCCTCGGCCCCGGCCCCGGCCCCGGTCAGCTCCCGGCACCGTGGGTGGCCCGGCAGGAGCCGCCGGCGTCGACGGTGCGGCCGCCGCAGGCGGCGCCGTAGGACTCGTAGTCAGAGCCGCTCGGGCTCCCGATGTAGAGCTGGTCACAGGCGTCCATGTCTCCTTCGAAGCAGTGCTGGGCGAGGTCGTCGAGCGCTGGGTCGTTCCCGAGGTCGCCCGGCGGCTCGCCCGGCGGCAGGTCCTCGGCCGTCGTCTGGCCGGCGTACCGCGTCACGCAGCCGCCGAACGTCTCCACGTTGCGGGTGCCGCACGTCGACCCGTACCGCTCGTAGCCCGACCCCAGCGGGGACTCGAAGTACAGGTCGTCGCAGGCGTCGAGGTCGCCGTCGAAGCACCGGTCGGCGGCCTCGTCGAGGGCGGCGTCGTCGCCGAGGTCGCCCGGCGCCACCCCGGGCGGCAGGTCGGAGGCGGCGGCGCCGTCGCCGGTCGTACCCGTGGCGGAGGCGTCGTCGCCCGTCGTGGCGGGGCCGGCTGCGGTGGTCGACGCCGACGACGGCGCCGGCCCGGCCGTGGTCGTGGAGGCGAACGAGACCTCGATGTCGCCCAGGAGCGGCTCGAGCAGCTGCTCGTCGCTCTTCACGCCGCAGGCACCGGCCAGGAGCACGAGCGCGGCGGCGATGAGGGCCAATCGGGCCACGACTCCTCCTCCCGGTCGGTCCGGCAGCGTACCGCCTACCCCCCTGGCCGCCGCAGCAGGCGACGGCGCAGCACGTCGAGGGCGGAGATCGTGGCGTACTGGCGGACCCTCGGCCGGTCGCCGGGGAGGCGCAGGCGGGTCGACTGCGGCGGGTCGCCGTCGAGGGCGAGGCCGACGAAGACCGTCCCCACCGGCTGGCCGTCCTGCTCGTCGGGCCCGGCGACGCCGGTGACGGCGAGGCCGACGTCGGCGCCGAGCACCCGCCGGGCGGCCTCGGCCATGGCCTCGGCGGCCGCCGCACTGACCACCGGCCCCTCCGGCAGGCCGAGCAGGTCGAACTTCACCTCGCTGGCGTAGGACACGACCCCGCCCCTGAACCACCGGCTGGCGCCGGGCACGTCGGTCACCCGGGACCCGATCAGGCCACCGGTGACCGACTCCGCCAGCCCGAGGGTGAGCCCCCGGTCGACGAGCAGCCCGCCGACGACGGACTCCATCGTCTCCTCGTCCACCCCGAACACGAGGTCGCCGAGCAGGGCCCGCAGCTCCTCCTCCTCGGCGGCCACCAGCGCCCCGGCCGCCGCCTCGTCGCCGCCCTTGGCCGTGATGCGGACCTTGATGCCCTCGATCCCGCTGGCGAGGAAGGCGAGCGTCGGGTTGCCGGTGGCGTCGAGGGCGGCGATGCGGCCGGCCAGCCGCTCGGCCAGGCCCGACTCGCTCTCGCCCCAGGTCCGCAGGGTCCGGCTGACGATGGCCGACCGGGCGCCGGACCGGCGCTGCAGGTCCGGGACCACGGCTCGCTCGGCCATGTCGTACAGCTCGAAGGGCACGCCCGGCACGGCGTAGAGGACCTTGTCGCCGACCGGGCAGATGAGCCCGGGCGCCGTCCCCCTCGTCTGCTCGATGACCGTGGCGCCGGCGGGCACATCGGCCTGGCGCAGGTTGCTCTCGGGCATGGCCCGCCCCCTGGCCGCGAACATCGCCCGGATGCGGTCGGCGACGGCCTCGTCCCGCACCAGCGGCACGCCCATCACCTCGGCGATCGCCTCCCTGGTGATGTCGTCCTGGGTCGGCCCGAGCCCGCCGCAGACGACCACCGCGTCGCTGCGGTCGAGGGCGAGGCGCAGCACCGAGACGATGCGGCCGAGGTTGTCGCCGACCTTGGTCTGGAAGTGGGAGTCGATGCCGGCGAGGGCCAGCCGCTCCCCCAGCCACGACGAGTTGGTGTCGACGATCTGGCCCAGCAGCAGCTCGGTGCCGACGGCGACGACCTCGCAGCGCACCGCCCCTACTGGTCCCTGCTGTCGAGCAGGTACTGCGCGCCGGTCACGAGGGTGAGCACGACGGCGACCCACAGCAGCCCGTCGGCCACCCAGGTGACGTCCTCGGCCGGGGGCAGCAGGGCCACGCCGACGGCCAGCGACTGGACGACGGTCTTCACCTTCGCCCACCACCGGGCCGGGACCGACACGCCCTGGCGGCCCACCCTGGCCCGGTAGACGCTGATGGCGACCTCGCGGGCGACGATCAGGGCGACGGGCGCCCACCAGAAGCGGCCGACGGCGACGAGCGCCAGCAGGGCGCCGACGACCAGGACCTTGTCGGCCAGCGGGTCGAGGAAGGCCCCCGACCGGGTCGTGCCCTGGCGGCGGGCCAGGTAGCCGTCCACCCCGTCGGTGGCCGACAGCGCGATCCAGAGGACGAGGGCCGGCCAGGACTCGGTCGGCCCGAGGATGAGCAGCAGCAGGAACGGGGCGATGACCAGGCGGGCGATGGTGACGGCGTTCGCCGGGGTGGCCAGGGCCGACGGCCCGAACGACGTCGCCACGGTCAGGCGGCCTCGAGGTCGGGGCCGGCGGCCGCGGTGACGGTCACGTCGGCGAAGCTTCCCACGGGGAGGGCGGTCGAGACGGCGACGATGCCGTCGATCTCGGGCGCCTCCCGGTGCGTCCGGCCCACGCCGGGCGCGTCGACGAGGACCCGGACCCGACGGCCGACCAGCGCGTCCCGGCGGGCGGCGGTGATGGCGTCCTGGCGCTCCCGCAGCTCGGCCAGCCGCTCGGCGACGAGGCCGGCGGGCACGGCGCCGTCGAGCCCGGCCGCGTACGTGCCCTCCTCGAGCGAGAAGGCGAAGAACCCGCACCAGTCGAGCTGGGCCTCGTCCACGAAGGCCAGCAGCCGGTCGTGGTCGGCCTCGGTCTCGCCCGGGTAGCCGACGATGAAGTTCGACCGGAAGGCGGCGTCGGGCTCCCGGTGGCGGATGTCGGCGATGCGGTCGAGGAAGCGGGCACCGTCGCCCCAGCGCCGCATCCGCCGCAGCAGCGGCGCGGACACGTGCTGGAGGGACAGGTCGAAGTAGGGCACCCCGGTCTCGCACACGGCGTCGATCAGACCGTCGGTGAGGTCGGAGGGGTACAGGTAGAGCAGCCGGACCCGGGGGACGACGGCGGCGGCCCGGCGGACGAGGGGGACGATGGCCCGCTCGCCCCTCCCCTGGTCCCTTCCGTAGGCGGCCAGGTCCTGGGCGACGAGGACGACCTCGCGCACGCCGGCGGCGGCGAGGCCCTCGACCTCGGCCAGCACGCCGTCGACCGGACGGGACCGCTGCTTGCCCCGGAACGACGGGATGGCGCAGAACCCGCAGGCCCGGTCGCACCCCTCGGCCACCTTCACGTACGCCCACGGGGCGGCCGGCGCCGGGCGGGGCAGGTTGAGCAGGTCGAGGGCGGGGACGGCCGTCTCGCCGGCCGCGGGCTCGCCGGCCCGGCGGGTGCGGCCCAGGGCGACGGGCACGCCGAAGCCGGCGACCCGGTCGACCTCGGGCAGGGCCTCGGCCAGCTCGTCGCCGTAGCGCTCGGCCAGGCAGCCGGTGACGACGAGGCGGGCGCCCGGGCGCCGCTCGCCGGCGAGGGCGAGGATCGTGTCGACCGACTCCTGGCGGGCCTCCTCCACGAACGCGCACGTGTTGACCACGACGAGGTCGGCCTCGGCCGGGTCGTCCGCCGGGCGGTAGCCGTCCGCCACCAGGGTGCCGGCCAGCTTCTCGGAGTCGACCTGGTTCTTCGGGCACCCCAGCGTCTCGAGCCAGTAGCGCCGGGTCACGGCCCGCCAGGCTACCGGCGGCGAGGCGGCGGTCCCGGCGCCGCCGGCGCTACGCGGGCTTGCGGTAGTCGTAGAAGCCGCGGCCGGCCTTGCGGCCGAGGAGGCCGGCGTCGACCATCCTCGCCAGCAGGGGCGGCGGGGCGTAGAGCTGCTCCTTGAACTCCTCGTAGAGCGACTCGGCGACGGCCATCGTCGTGTCCAGCCCGATGAGGTCGGTGAGCGCCAGCGGGCCCATCGGGTGGGCGCAGCCCTCGACCATCCCGGCGTCGATGTCCTCCCTGGTGGCGAAGCCGGACTCCAGCATCCGGATGGCCGACAGCAGGTACGGGATCAGCAGGGCGTTGACGATGAACCCGGCCCGGTCCTGGCTGCGGATGACGTGCTTGCCGAGCACGCCCTCGGCGAACTTCTCGGCGGTGTCGACGGTCTCGTCGCTCGTCAGCAGCGAGGTCACCAGCTCCACCAGCTTCAGCACCGGCACCGGGTTGAAGAAGTGGATGCCGACGACGGCCTCGGGCCGCTTGGTCGCCATGGCGAGCTTCATGATCGGGATGGACGACGTGTTGCTGGCGAGGACGGCGCCCCGCTCCTCGACGACGGCGTCGAGCCGGGAGAACACGGCGACCTTCTCCGCCTCCCGCTCGATGACCGCCTCGACCACGAGCTGGCGGTCGGCCAGGTCGTCGTAGGAGGTGCTGAAGCGGAGCTGGTCGAAGGCCCGGTCCCGCTCCTCGTCGCTCATCTTGCCGGCGCCGACGGCCCGCCCGATCGACCGCTCGATCCTCGACCGGCCGGCGGCGACGGCGCCGTCGTCGACCTCGACGACGACCGTGTCCAGCCCGGCCCGCGCGCACACCTCGGCGATGCCCGACCCCATGAGGCCGCAGCCGACCACCCCGACCCGTTCCAGCTCCATGCCCCGAACCTACCCGTGGGCCTGGCCGGGGCGGGCCAGGGGCGACGTCGGGCCTCCCGCCGCATGCCCTCGAACCTCCCGCCCGGCGCCGGTCCAGAGCGCGGGTCACCTGCCGGCGTCGGCGAACCAGGTGCGGAGCTCGTCGGTCGACGACGTCGCGGCGAGGCCGACCATCAGGGCCATCCTGGCCTTCCCCGCGCTCAGGGTGCCGGCCGGGATGGCGCCGAGGTCGACGAGGGTGGCGGCCCCGCCGTCGCCGCCGTAGGTGGGCACGACGCCGCCGGTGAGGCAGCGGGTGGCGATCACGACCGCGACCCCGCGGGCGAGCAGGGCCTCGACGGCCGGGCGGTGGGCGGCGGTCAGGTTCCCCGACCCGTGGCCCTGGAGGACGATCCCCTTCGCGCCCCGGTCGGCCAGCCAGCCGAGGACGGCCGGGTCCTGGCCCGGGTACACGGCCACCAGCTCCACGCGGGTCTCGACCCCGGCGCCGCGGCGGGGCCGGGGCGGCGGCGGGACGTCGACGGCGAGGCGGCCGTCGGTCACCCGGCCGACCGGGCCGCGGCCGGGTGAGGCGAAGGCGGCGACGTTCACGCTCTCGACCTTCGTCACCCACCTGGCCGCGTGGACCTCGTCGTTCACGCACAGCACGGCGCCGAGGCCCCGGGACGACGGGTCGGCGGCGAGGCGCACGGACTGGAGGAGGTTGCGGGGCCCGTCGGGCGACGCCTCGGCGGCGTTGCGCATGGCGGCGGTCAGCACGAGGCCGCCCCGGTCGGTGGCGTCGCCGGCGAGGAGGTCGCAGAGGTAGGCCGTCTCCTCCACCGTGTCGGTGCCGTGGGTGACGACCACGCCGTCCACCCCGCCCTCGAGCGCCGCCCTGGCCCGCTCGGCGAGGGCGGCGGCCCCGGCCGGCGGCAGGTCCGAGCTCGAGCCGCGGTGGACGTCGACGACCTCGAGGTCGGCGCCGGCCAGCTCAGGGGCCTGGGCGACGACGTCCGCGCCCGACATCACGAACTCGACGGCCCCTCCGGGCCGGCGGCGGCTGGAGATCGTCCCTCCCGCCGCCAGGACGAGGACGGTCATCGCTCGCGGGCGCGGGCCTGGAGCTCCTCCAGCTCGTCCACCGTCATGAGCACCGCCCTCGCCTTCGACCCCTCGGACGGGCCGACCACCCCCCGCTGCTCGAGCAGGTCCATGAGCCGGCCGGCCCGGGCGAACCCGACCCGCAGCTTGCGCTGGAGCATCGACGTCGACCCCAGCTGGGACCGCACCACGAGGTCCATGGCCGCCAACACGAGGGCCTCGTCGTCCTCGTCGCCCGACGCCCCGCCGAGCCCGATCCCCGGCCCGGCCTCCTCGCCCTCGACGCCCTCCACGTAGGCGACCTCGGGCGACTGCCGGCGCCAGTGGGCGACGACCCGCCGCACCTCGTCCTCGGTCACCCAGGCGCCCTGGACCCGGCGCGGGGTGCTCGACGCCGGCCCGAGCAGGAGCATGTCGCCCTTGCCGACCAGGCGCTCGGCCCCGCCCCGGTCGAGGATCACCCGGCTGTCGGCCAGGCTCGATACCGCGAACGCCAGCCGGGCCGGGATGTTGGCCTTGATCACGCCGGTGATCACGTTGACCGACGGCCGCTGGGTGGCGACGACGAGGTGGATGCCGACGGCCCTCGCCATCTGGGCGATGCGGCAGATCGACTCCTCGACGTCGCGGGCGGCCACCATCATCAGGTCGTTCAGCTCGTCCACGACGACGAGGACGAACGGCAGCCGCGAGTAGGTGACGTCGCTGCCCGGCTCCGGGCGGAGGTCGCCCCGGTCGAAGGCGGCGTTGTAGCCGGTGATGTCGCGCACGCCGACCTCGGACAGCAGGTCGTAGCGCCGCTCCATCTCCCGCACGGCCCAGGACAGGGCGTTGGCGGCCTTCTTCGGGTTGGTGACCACCGAGGTCAGCAGGTGGGGCAGGCGGTCGTACTGGTTGAGCTCGACCCGCTTGGGGTCGACGAGGATCATCCGCACCTGCTCGGGCGTCGAGCGCATGAGGATCGACGTGATCAGCGAGTTGATGCAGGACGACTTGCCGGCGCCGGTGGCCCCCGCGATCAGCAGGTGCGGCATGGTGGCCAGGTTGGCCAGCACGGCCCGGCCGGAGATGTCCCGGCCGATCGCGACCTCGAGGGGGTGGGTGGCCCGGCGGGCCTCCTCGCTCGACAGGATGTCGCCGACGGTGACGATCTGGCGGCGGACGTTCGGCACCTCGACGCCGATGGCCTGGCGGCCGGGGATGGGGGCCAGGATGCGGACGTCGGGCGACGCCATCGCGTAGGCGATGTCCTTGTGGAGGCTGGTGACCCTGGCCACCTTCACGCCGGGGCCGAGCTCGAGCTCGTAGCGGGTGACGGTCGGCCCGACGAGCATGCCGACGAGGCGGGTGGCGACGCCGTGCTCGGCGAGCGCCGCTTCGAGCGCCCGGCCCGTCTCCTCCACCTGGCGGCGGTCGACCTCCTGGGCGCCGGCCCTGGCCAGCAGCGTGAGCGGCGGCAGCTTCCAGGCGCCCCTGGCCGCGCCCGGCCCGAGGTCGATCTCCAGCTGGTCGCCCTCGACCGGCTCGGCCGGCTCGGGCGGCGCCGGCGCGGCCGCGGCCAGCTCGGCCGCCGGCTCGGCCGTCGGCTCGGGCCCGTCGTCGTCGGGCGCCGGCTCGTCCGCCTCGTCGGGGCCCTCGAAGGAAGGGGGCTCGGGCGACGGCGCCGGCCCGTCGTGGCCCATCGTGAACAGGCCCCGCCAGGCCCGGCCGACGGCGGCCGACAGGGGGCGGACGCCCTCGGCGGTGCGCCGGGCGGCGACCCGGACCGGCACCCGGGTGAGCACGACCAGCCCGAGCACGGCCGCGGTCAGGAGGACCAGCGCCGCCCCCCACGTGGCCACGACCCCCCGGAGGGGCTCGGCCACGAGGGCGCCGAGGAGGCCGCCCGCGCCCCGCAGGTCGTCGACCGGGCCGCCCCACCCCGTGGGGCCGGCGGCGAGGTGGGCGAGGCCGAGGGCGGCGAGGCCGACGAGCACCGACCCGACCGCGGCCCTCGCCCGGTTGCCGCCGTCCTCGGGCCCGTCCTTGACCAGCGCCACCCCGCCGGCCACGAGGGCGGGCGGGACGAGGAAGCGGCCGAGGCCGGCGAGCGCGCCGGCGGCCGTGTCGAGGGCCCGGCCGAACGGCCCGGCGAGGTCGGCGTAGACGCCGAGCCCGGCCACGAGGCCGACGAGGACGAGGGTCAGGCCGGCGAGGTCGGCGCCGTGGCCGTCGAGCGCGTCCGCGACGGCGCCCGCCATGCGCCGGCCGGCCGGCGGCCGGGCGGCCCGGGCGGACGCCCCCGACGGGGGCCGCCGCCCACCCTTGGTCCGTGCCGTGGCCACCGTGGCAACGTACCAGTGGGCCCCGCGCCGACCGCGGGACGGTCGGCCGCCCGCCCCGGGGGGGTCAGTCGTCGGCCGGCTCGACCACGTCCTCTGACCGGCGGTGCTCGACCACCTGGTTGCCGTGGGCCACGTCCCGCTCCAGCACCCGCTCGTCGGACTCGGCGAGGATGGCCTCGGCCTGGCCCTCGGGGTCCTCGCTGCCGACCGCGTCCTCCTCCGGCAGCAGGTTGGACCGGCCCGCGATCCGTTCGTCGCTCATGAGGGCGACGGTAGCGGGGAAGGGTTGGCCCCATGAGCCTGCTCATCCGCTCGGTCGACGTCCGCCGACCGGCGGCCGACGTGTGGGCCGCCTGGTCGGACCTCGAGCGCCTCCCGAACGTGTTCCGCTCCATCGTCGACGCCAAGCGGGTCGACGACCGGCACTTCGCCATGGCGGCGAGGATCGCCGGGGAGTCCAGGTCGTGGACGGCCGCCATCACCGAGATGGTCGAGGGCGACCGCATCGCCTGGCGCTCGATCGACGGCCCCCACCACGCCGGGGTCGTCAGCTTCCACGCCGTCGACGAGGGGACCACCCGGGTGGTCGTCCAGCTCGACTGGGAGCCCGAGGGGACCTTCGAGCTGGTCGGCGACCGCCTGGGGATCGTGCGCCGGAGCCTCGACGCCGACCTCCGCCGCTTCAAGGAGGAGCTGGAGATGGGAGCACCGACGACGGGGGGCGGCGACGGCCGCCTCGCGCAGGCCGACCGGGGCCGGGCCGCCGAGACCCCCGCGCAGATCCCGAAGCGGGGCTGGGTGGACGTCGCCAAGCGCACGTTCCAGCAGATGAAGGAGGACAACCTCTCGATCCTCGCCGCCGGGGTGGCGTTCTACATCTTCCTCGCCATCGTCCCCGGCCTCGTCGCCGTCGTGTCGATCTACGGCCTCATCCGCGACCCGGGCGACGTGCAGAACCTCGTCCAGAACATGACCGGGCTGCCGAGCGACGTCCGCACCCTCCTCGAGAACCAGCTCACCAACATCACGAAGTCGGCCGAGAGCGGGCTCGGCATCGCCCTCGTGGTGTCGGTCGCCGCCGCGCTCTGGTCGGCCTCGAAGGGCATGAAGGCCATGATCCAGGCGGTCAACGTCGCCTTCGACGAGGGCGAGACCCGCAAGTTCGTGAAGCTCCGGGGCCTCGCCATCCTCCTCACCCTCGGCTTCGTCGCCTTCATCGTCGTCGCCGGGATGCTCATCGTGGTCCTGCCCCAGCTGTTCGACGACTCGCCGCTGGCCGTCCGCCTGGTCGTCGGCGCCCTCCGCTGGATCGGGCTCTTCGTCGGCATGCTGGTCGCGCTGGCCGTGCTCTACAAGGTGGCGCCCGACCGGGACGACCCGAAGTGGCAGTGGACGACGCCGGGCGCCCTCCTCGCCACCGTCCTGTGGGTGATCGGGTCGATCCTGTTCTCGATCTACGCCGACCGCTTCGGCAGCTTCAACGAGACCTACGGCGCCCTCGGCGCCATCGTCGTGCTGCTGCTGTGGCTGAACCTCACCGCCTACATCGTGCTGTTCGGCGCCGAGGTGAACGCCGAGACCGAGAAGCAGACGGCGAAGGACTCGACGGTCGGCCGCCAGCGCCCGCTCGGCACCCGCCAGGCCACCGCCGCCGACGAGGTCGGCCCGGCCATGAGCTGAGGCCGCGGCCGGCCGTCAGCCGGTGTCGCCGGGGAGCAGGTGGTACTCGTCGGCGACGGTGGCGAGCAGCAGCGGGGCGACGAGGGACCAGCCGTCGATGGTCACGTGCACCCCGTCGCGCTCGCGGGCCCGCAGGGTGCCGCCGTCGGGGTCGGGGCGGAACTCCTCGAAGGCGCCGGTCGGGGTCAGCGCGGGGACGATGTCGAAGAAGCGGACGTCGTCGCGCTTGCCGGCCTCGGTCCGCGCGATCTCGTTGAAGATCGTGAACGCCTGGTTCAGCTCGTCCCGGGTCGTGTACGGGAGCCCCACCCAGATCACCGTCCGCCCGCCCTGGGCGGCCTGGTCCATGGTGAGCGCGACCCGGTAGCGGTACTCGGCCTGCCACTCCGGCGAGCCGAACGACAGGTACCGGCCGTCGGCCTGCATGTCCTGGGCGTCGTTGCCGCCGAACAGCAGGATGACGACGTCGGGGTCCTCCTGCTGGACCTCGCCGGCGACGGTGGCCGGCCAGTCGAGCACGTCGGGGCGGGCCAGGCCGGTGCCGACCTCGTAGCGGACCCGGAGGTCGTAGCGGGGGTCGCCGCTCACCATCCGGCCGATGGCCGTGGCCAGGTTGCCCATGAGCGAGTCGCCCGCCATCCAGACCCGCAGCGGCTGCTCGGCGGTCGGGCGGCGGCGGGGCGGGTCGGTGGTCGTGGTCGTCGTCGGCGGGGGCACCGTCGTCCCCGGCCGGCCCTCCCCGGGCGGGGCGGCCGTCGTCGGGGCCGCCTCGGTCGCGGTGGTGGTCGGCGCCAGGGTGACCGGGGTGGCCAGCTCGGGCCGGTCCTCGTCGGTGGCGTCGGCCAGCCACCGGGCCGGGCGGTTGAGCCGGGTGGCGTCGGCCACCCGCTGGAGCGGGCGGGTGACGGCCAGGGCGACGTCGCGGGTGGTGCCGAACGGCTGGCGCTCGGCCACGGCCACGAGCCCGTCGGCGTCGACGACGGCGGCCAGCAGCAGCGCCACCACCATGGTGGCGATGGCCTGGCCGGCGGGGACGCGGCGGCGGTCGTCGCGGGGCGGGGTCACGTCGTCAGAACTGGAAGTAGATGAACGGGGCGACGCCGGCCGGCCCGAGCACGTCGAGCAGCACGACGACGCTGGCGAGGGCGGCGGCCTGGGCCAGCATCGGCCAGCGGGACACGGCGGCCTGGGCGGCCGCCACCCGCTCGGCGCTCACGTACTGCGACGCCAGCATGCCGGCCACGACGAGGACGACCACGGCGTTGACGGCCGTCACCGCGGACGTGCCGGGGGCGACGATGCGGCCGAGCACCTCGAGGGCGGTGCCGAGCGAGCCGGCCCGGAACAGCACCCAGCCGAGGCAGACGACGTGGAAGGTGACGACCCGCCTGGCCCACGTGGCCA
>DASWMK010000150.1 GCA_036399815.1 Acidimicrobiales bacterium | reverse complement strand
TGGTCGTACCCGCGCCGCGCGGCCGTGAAACCACGCTGAGCAGAAAAATTCCGAGGGCCGGCGCCGTCGGGCGCCGGCCCCGGAACGGACCGTTCGGGAGGAGCCGAGGCTCAGGCCAGGCTGCGCACCAGGAGGGCGTCGCCCTGCCCGCCGCCGCCGCACAGGGCGGCCGCGCCGAGCCCGCCGCCCCGCCGCCGGAGCTCCAGGAGGAGGGTCAGCGCCAGACGCGTGCCGGACATCCCGATCGGGTGGCCGAGGGCGATGGCGCCCCCGTTCACGTTGGTGACCTCGCTGTCGATGCCGAGGTCGTCCATCGAGGCGATGCCGACGGCGGCGAACGCCTCGTTGATCTCGAACAGGTTGATCTCGCCGACGGAGCCGCCCGTCCGCTCGAGCGCCCGGCGGATGGCCCGGGACGGCTGGTGGAGCAGCGACGTGTCCGGCCCGGCCACCTGCCCGTAGCCGACGACCTCGCCGAGGGGCTCGACGCCGAGGCGCTCGGCCGCCGCCCGGGAGGCGACGACCACGGCCGCGCCGCCGTCGGAGATCTGGGACGCGTTCCCGGCGGTGATGGTCCCCGACGCCGCGAACGCCGGCCGGAGGACCGACAGCGACTCGAGCGTCGTGCCCGGCCGCACGCCCTCGTCGGTCTCGACGAGGATCGGGTCGCCCTTGCGCTGGGGGACCTCGACGGGCACGACCTCGTCGTTGAACCGCCCGTCCTTGGCGGCCGCCGCGGCCCGCTCGTGGGAGAGGGCGGCGAACTCGTCCTGGCGGCCCCGGTCGATGCGCATGGCCTCGGCGTAGCGCTCGGTGCCGCCGCCCATGTGGACCTGGTCGAACGCGCACCAGAGGCCGTCGTTGATCATGGCGTCGAGGATCTCGGCGTTGCCCATGCGGTAGCCGGCCCTCGCCTGGGGCAGCAGGTACGGCGCCCTCGTCATGGACTCCATGCCGCCGGCGACGACCACGTCGGCGTCGCCGGCCTGGATCATCTGGTCGGCCAGGTAGATGGCGTTGAGCCCGGACAGGCAGACCTTGTTCACGGTCGTCGCCGGGGTGGTCATCGGGATGCCGGCCCGCATGGCCGCCTGGCGGGCCGGGATCTGGCCCTGGCCGGCCAGGAGCACCTGGCCCATGAGGACGTAGTCCACGGCGTCCGGGGCCACGCCGGCCCGCTCCAGGGCGGCCTTGATGGCGAGCCCGCCGAGGTCCATGGCGGAGAACGACGCCAGCGAGCCGGACAGCTTGCCGATCGGCGTGCGGGCCCCGCTGACGATCACCGAACCGGGCATGACGACTCCCTTCGAGCCGGGCGAGAGCAAACGGCGACCGCAGCGTACCGGCGGCGGCGTCCGGGCCGGCCGGCCGGCCCCGCTTCTGGAGGCGGGCGGGGCCCGGTCGGTAACCTCCGGCCATGCAGCCCATCCTCGAGGCGATCCAGGCCGGCGCGCCCGGCGACGAGCTGGCGGCCCTGCCCCTGCCCGAGTCCTACCGGGCCGCCCTCGTGCGCGCCGAGGACGTCGAGATGTTCCAGGGGATCGACTCGGCCGACAAGGACCCGCGCAAGTCGATCCACGTCGACGAGGTGCCGGTGCCGGAGCTGGCCCCCGACGAGGCGTACGTCGCCGTCATGGCCAGCGCCATCAACTTCAACACGGTCTGGACGTCGATCTTCGAGCCCCTGCCCACCTTCGGGTTCCTGAAGCGACTCGGCAAGGAGAGCGTGTGGGGCGCCCGCCACGACCTGCCCTACCACGTGCTCGGCTCCGACGCCTCCGGCGTCGTGCTGCGGGTCGGGTCCGCCGTCCGCCTGTGGAAGCCGGGCGACCGGGTCGTCATCCACTGCAACTACGTCGACGACCAGGACCCGACGGCCCACGACGACTCCATGCTCGCCGCCAACCAGCGCATCTGGGGCTTCGAGACGAACTTCGGCGGCCTGGCCGACCTCACCGTCGTCAAGGCCAACCAGCTCATGCCGAAGCCGGCCCACCTCACCTGGGAGGAGGCGGCCGTCAACGGGCTGTGCAACGCCACCTCGTACCGGATGCTCGTGAGCCGGAACGGGGCGGACATGAAGCAGGGCGACGTCGTGCTGATCTGGGGGGCGAGCGGCGGGCTCGGCGGCTACGCCTGCCAGTACGTGCTGAACGGGGGCGGCATCCCCGTCGGCGTCGTCAGCTCCCCGGACAAGGCGGCGCTCCTCCACGAGCTCGGGGTGGACGCCGTGATCGACCGGCGGGCCGGTGGCTACCGGTTCTGGTCCGACGACCACACCCAGGACGAGGCCGAGTGGCGCCGGTTCGGCAAGGACATCAGGGGCCTCGTCGGCGAGGACCCCGACATCGTGTTCGAGCACCCCGGCCGCCAGACCATGGGCGCCTCGGTGTTCGTGGCCAAGCGGGGCGGCACGGTCGTCACCTGCGCGGCCACCTCGGGCTACATGGTCGAGTACGACAACCGCCACCTGTGGATGAAGCTGAAGCGCATCCTGTCGAGCCACTTCGCCAACTACGCCGAGGCGTGGGCGTCGAACAAGCTCATCGACCAGGGGAGGATCGTCCCGATCGTGTCGGCCGTCCACCCGCTCGAGCGGGTGGGCGAGGCGGCGTTGGAGGTGCACCGCAACCGCCACGAGGGCAAGATCGGGGTGTTGTGCCTGGCGCCCGAGGAGGGCCTGGGCGTCGAGGACGAGGAGCGCCGGGCGGCGGTCGGCGAGGACCGCCTCACGCTGTTCCGCCGGCACGCCGCGGCGGCCGCCGCGAAGGAGGAGGACGCATGAGCCCGCTGACGGCACGGATGCCCGGCCAGGACGACGAGGACGAGGTCGGCCAGAGCGGCCAGGGCGACGGTGCGCTGCTGACCGAGATCGACCACGTCGCCATCGCCGTCCACGACCTGGGCGCGGCGATCGACTGGTACCGGGAGGCGTTCGGCGCGCTGGTCGAGCACCGGGAGGTCGTCGAGAGCGACGGCGTGGAGGAGGCCCTGCTGCGGGTGGCCGACTCCTACGTCCAGCTGCTCACGCCGACGAGGGACGACTCGCCGGTCGCCAAGTTCCTGGAGAAGCGGGGCGAGGGCCTCCACCACATCGGCTACCGGGTGGACGACTGCGCCGCCGCCTTCGCCGCGGTGGTCGACGCCGGCGGCCGGATGATCGACGAGGCGCCCCGCCCCGGCTCCCGGGGCACGACGGTCGCGTTCGTCCACCCCAAGGGCGCGTTCGGGACGCTGATCGAGCTGGTCCAGGAGTAGCGGGTGCCGACCGAGGCGAGGGGCGTCGTCAGCCGCGCCGCGGGCGAGCCGGTCACGGTCGAGACCGTCGTCGTCCCGGACCCCGGCCCGGGCGAGGCCGTCGTGCGGGTCCAGGCCTGCGGGGTGTGCCACACGGACCTGCACTACCGGGAGGGCGCCATCACCGACGACTTCCCGTTCCTGCTCGGCCACGAGGCGGCGGGGATCGTCGAGGAGGTCGGCGAGGGCGTCACCTCGGTCGCCCCCGGCGACTTCGTCGTGATCGCGTGGCGGGCGCCGTGCGGGACGTGCCGGTCGTGCCTCAGGGGCCGGCCCTGGTACTGCTTCGCCAGCCTGAACGCCCGCCAGAAGATGACCCTCGCCGACGGCACGCCGCTGTCGGCCGCCCTCGGCATCGGCGCGTTCGTCGAGCGGACCCTGGTCGCCGCCGGGCAGGCCGTGAAGGTCGATCCGAGGGCCCGGCCGGCCGCCGCCGGCCTGATCGGCTGCGGCGTGATGGCCGGGCTCGGGGCCGCCCTCCACACCGGCGGCGTGCAGCGGGGCGACACGGTCGCCGTCTTCGGCTGCGGCGGAGTGGGCGACGCGGCGATCGCCGGCGCCGCCCTCGCCGGGGCGAGGACGATCATCGGGGTCGACGTGGACGCCCGCAAGCTCGAGTGGGCCAAGGGATTCGGCGCCACCCACGTGGTCGACGCCAGCAGCACCGACCCGGTCGAGGCGATCAAGGAGCTCACCGACGGGTTCGGCGTGGACGTCGCCGTCGAGGCCGTCGGCCGGCCGGAGACCCTGAAGCAGGCCTTCTTCTCCCGCGACCTGGCCGGCACGCTCGTCCAGGTCGGGGTGCCGTCGCCCGACATGGTCGTGGACCTGCCGATGATCGAGCTGTTCGGCCGGGGCGGGGCGCTCAAGCCGTCCTGGTACGGCGACACCCTGCCGACGAGGGACTTCCCGATGCTCGTCGACCTCTACCTCCAGGGCCGGCTCGACCTCGACGGGTTCGTCTCCGAGACGATCGGCCTCGACGACGTGGAGGAGGCGTTCGCCAAGATGCAGCGGGGCGAGGTGCTCCGCTCGGTGGTGGTGCTGGAGTGACCGCGAGGGTCGAGCGGGTCCGCACCAGCGGGGTGTTCTCGCTCGACGGGCAGGACTTCGAGGTCGAGAACAACGTGTGGCTCGTCGGCGACGACGACGAGGTGCTGGTGATCGACGCCGCCCACGACGCCGGGCCGATCCTCGAGGCCGTCGCCGGGCGCTGGGTGCGGGCCGTCGTCTGCACCCACGGCCACAACGACCACGTGAACGCCGCCCCCGACCTGGCCGCGGCGACGGGCGCGCCGATCCTGCTCCACCCGGCCGACCTGCCGCTCTGGGACCAGGTCATCCAGGGCCGGCCCAACGCCGACGTGGCCGACGGCCAGCGCTTCACGGTGGCCGGGGCCGAGCTGGTGGCGCTGCACACGCCCGGCCACACGCCGGGCGGCGTGTGCCTGTGGTGGGAGGAGGGCGGCGTCGTGTTCTCGGGCGACACCCTGTTCCGGGGCGGCCCGGGCGCCACCGGCCGGTCGTTCTCGGACTTCCCGACGATCGTCGAGTCGGTCAGGTCGCGCCTGCTGACCCTCCCGCCCGACACGGTCGTCCACACCGGCCACGGCGAGGACACGACGATCGGCGCCGAGGCCCCCGACCTCGACGCCTGGATCGCCAGGGGCCACTGACGGGCTAGGAGCCGAGGACCTCGCGGTAGCGGCTCTCGACCAGGGAGTAGAGGCCGAAGGCGACGAGGCCGAGGGCGACGAGGCCGAGCAGCCAGGGGCCGTAGGCGGCGTCGGCCACCGTGCGGAGGGCACCGTCGAGGCCCTTGGTCTCGTCGGGGTCGTGGTCGAGGGCGGCCTTGACCAGGAACCAGCCGAGCACGCCGAACACGACCATCCTGGCCAGGTGGCCGGCCACGCCCAGGCGGATCGTCCACGTGCGGGTGGCCGGGCTCATCTCGCCGGTCTTCAGGTGCTTCACGAACTTCTTCTCCCACCCGCGGTAGCCCATCCACAGGCCGAGGGCGATCAGGGCCAGGCCGGCCGCGATCACGAGCGCCCGGCCGAACGGCGCGTCGAGCACCTTCGCCGTCCACTGGTCCTCCTGGCCGCGGTTGCCGTTGCCGTTGCCGTTGGACGAGTCGCTGGTGATGAACGGGATGGTGCTGACCAGCAGGGCGACGTAGACGGCGGCCCGGGCCAGGTTGCTCAGGCGCTTGCCCCACTTGTCGGCCACGAACGCCTCGACGAGGCGCCACAGCGCGTAGCCGGCGAACCCCACGGCGAGGATCACGAGCAGGACCTTGCCGAACGGCTGCTCGGCGACGGTCTGGAGGGCCCCGTCCTTGTCGGCCCGCTCGCCGGTGTCGCCGAGCGCGATCTGGATGGCGAGGACGCCCACGAGGATCCACACCACCCCCCTGGCGAACAGCCCGACGCGGCCGAGCCCCTCGACCCACGGACTGCGGGCGGCCTGGCCCGCCGCCCTCCCTGCCTGGCCCCGAGCGGATGTCACGGCGGAAGTCATCGGTCACGCTCCGTTCTGCTTGCCAGCGTTGTGCCCGCCACGGTGGCGAGCCACGCTCCGCCGACGACGGCCCCGCCCGCCACGTCGGTCGGGTAGTGCATGCCCCGGTACAGCCGGGAGAGGGCGACGGCCACCGGGACGAGCGCCAGCACCCCGATCACCAGCCACCGCACGGCGGCCCGCCGCAGGTGCAGGGCGGCGAGGACGGCGAGCGCGCCGTACAAGGCCACCGCCCCGGCCGTGTGCCCGGACGGGAAGCTGGCGGTGGCGGCGACGTCGTCGAGGCGCTCGACCGGCGGCCGGGGCCGGTCGACCACGCCGGCCACGGCGACGAACACGCCGATCTCGCCGCCCACGGTGAGCAGGACGAACAGCGCCTCCCGGTTGCGCCGCCACACCCGCCAGGCCACGAGCGCGGTCAGGCCGGCGACGGTGACGAGCAGCGGCGTCCAGGCCAGGTCCGTCACCCGGTCGGTGACCGCGTTCCAGGCCGACGTCCGGTGGTCCTCGAACCAGCGGCTGCCGTCGACGTCGGCCCGCCCGAGGGAGGTGTCGTCGGCCGCCTCGACGGCCGAGCCGGCGGCCACGCCCAGCCCGAACAGGACCAGCGCGACGAGCACGAGCGTGAGCGCGACCCGCCGGGCGCTCCAGCGGGAGACTGGGGGCATCACCACCCACGTACCCCGATCCCTCGCCGTCCAGCCCGTGGCGGCCGCGGCCGCCGTGGTCATCGCCGTCGCCGCCGTCGTGGTGGCCGTCGTCGCCGCCGTCCGCCTGGCGCGCACCGACCGGCTCCCGCCGGCGCTGGCCCGCCGCCTCGACCGGGCCGAGGCGACCGGGCTGGTGCTCACCGTCGCCGTCGCCGTCCTGGTGGTGGCCGGCGCGGCGTTCGGCGCCGTGCTCGAGATGGTCCGCAGCGAGCGCGGGCTCTACCGCTTCGACGCCGGCGCGGCCCGGTGGGGCGCCGACCACGCCGAGCCGGTGAAGGGCCTCCTCGAGGCGCTGACCCAGCTGGGCAGCACGCTCGTGGTGGCGGCGGTCGCCGCCGTCGTCGCCGCGGTGGCGTGGGCCCGCCGGCGGGACGGGCGGGTGGCGCTGTTCCTGCTCGTCGTCGTGGCCGGCCAGAACCTGCTCGCCAACTCGATCAAGGTGCTGGTGGGCCGGGACCGGCCGGCGGTCCTCCAGCTCGTGCACGCCACCGGGCTCTCGTTCCCGTCCGGCCACGCCACGGCCGCGGCGGCCACGTTCACGGCCGTCGCCGTCGTGCTCGGGCGGGGCCGGGGCCGCGTTGCACGGGCCATGCTCGGGGTGGCGGTGGCCGTGGTGGTGGTCGTCGTGGCCGCCACCCGCGTGCTGCTCGGCGTCCACTGGCTCACCGACGTCGTCGCCGGGTCGTTCCTCGGCCTGGCCTGGACGACGGCCTGCGTCGTCGCCTTCGGCCCCCGCCTCACCCGCGCGCCGACGCCCCGCCCTCCTCCGTGAGGAACGCGGCCGGGACGGCCTCGGCCAGCCACACCCCGTTGGCCGACCGCCAGAACCGGTGGCCGGCGGCCGCCATCGCCGCCGCGTCCACGCGGAGGACGACCGGCCGGCCCCGCCGGGCGCCGACCGCCCTCGCCGTGCCCGGGTCGGGCGACAGGTGGACGTGGTGGCGGCCCATCGGCCGCAGGCCGCCGGCCCGGATGGCGGGCAGGGCCCGGGCCACGGTGCCGTGCCAGAGGACCGGCGGCGGCACCGCGGCCTCGAGGCCGAGGTCGACGGGGACCGAGTGGCCCTGGTTGGCCCTGATCCGGTCCCCGTCGAGCGCGTAGCGGCCCTTCGCGTCGGCGGCGACCAGCCTCGCGAGCCCGGCCCGGTCGAGCCGGTGCCCGGCCCGCCGCATGGCCGCCAGGACCTCGTCGACGTCGGCCCACCCGCCGGCGTCGAGGCGGACGCCGGCCTCGTCCGGCGCGTGCCGGAGCGCCCACGCCAGCCAGCGGGACGCCCGGTCGGCCATCGCGCCTAGAAGCGGAACAGCGCCTTGGGGACCGTCCAGACCGTGAACCGCCAGTTGCAGCCCCGGCCCCACTGCGACTTGACGTAGGCGGCGGCCGAGCTGCTCAGCAGGATCCGGTGGTCCGAGGTCTTCTTCCAGAAGCCGTTGGTCCCGTCGCCCCAGTTCGAGTACATCTCCCAGCCGACCACGAGCTCGCCGTCGTTGGACCAGTCGAACCCGTGCTCGCGCCAGCCGAACTGGCCCGAGTCCGCGTACTCCCACGCGTGGCTGGCGACGTCGACGCCCGACCAGGACGTCAGCCCGTACCGCCACGCCCTCGTCTGGCCGTCGTCGGTGTGCTCGTCGTTCTGGTTGGTCTCCGACAGGTTCTGGACCGTCGACCACAGCTCCCACCGGGCGAACACCTTGTCGAGGTCGCCGAGGAGCGATGCGCCTGCGTCCCGCAGGGTGGTGCGCAGGCCGGCGTCGTCGGGCAGCTGGGCCTGGTGGCTCGCCACCCTGCGGGTGAAGTCGTCGTAGCGGTCCTGGAGCGAGCCCTGGTAGGTGGGCGGGCAGGCCGTGAACTTCGACACGACCCGGAAGTACGTCGTGTACAGGGCGTGGAGGTCGTCGAACACGTTCGGGTCGATGGCCACCGACCGCGAGTACGTGGGGTGCAGGGAGCTGTAGTGGTTGAGCTGGGCCCGCAGCGGCTCGCCCACCTCGTTGGCCTTGAACCAGTCGAGGGCCTGGATGACCTGCTCGGGCGTGGTCGGCGTCACCGGGCAGCTGCCCCTGGCCCCGGCGAACACGACCTTCACCGAGATGTCGATGCCGTTGCTCTTGGCCGCCTGCTGGAAGGCCACGCTCCCGTCGGCCTTGAAGACCTGGGGCGCCTGGCCGCCGAAGGAGGCCTTGAACTTGTCCATCGACGTGGCCGAGTGGGCCGTGCACGTGTAGACGGCGACGAACGACGAGCCCCGCCGGTGCCCGGCCACGAAGTAGTCGCCGTAGGCCTCCCTGAACTTGGCCGGGTCGCTGTCCATGAGGCGCCTGGCCTCGTCGGTCAGCTCCCAGGCGGCGGGGAGGTCGTAGCCGTCGTACAGCTTCTGGAAGCGGGCGACGAGCGACATCATCCGCTGGGTGTAGGTGACCTCGGTGAGGTACTCGCTCGACGCCGACAGGTCGACGCCGTCGAGGTTGTAGGAGCCCGACACGGACGCGTGGACCTGGCGGGAGAACTCGCTGTCGTCCTCGACGAGGCGGAACTCGAACGTCTCGTTGGCGACGTTGCGATCGACCGGCGTGAACGGCTTGACCCCCCTCGACGTGTACATCGCACCGGTGACGGCGTCGATGCCGTTGCCGAGGGCGTAGTGCTGCCGCCACGGCACCTCGGCCAGGGTCGGCGCCAGCACGGTGACGGCGGTGCCCTCGAGGCGCGGCCTGGTCGGGCGCCGGTCGGCGCGGAACGTCGGACTCGTCATGATCCCCCCCTGTGACGTCGGCCGCCGTTCTAGCCGGTGGCCCCCGTCACGCGCAGAAGTCGGTGATGGTCCCCTCGAGCGCGTCGGCCACCGTCGCCACCGAGTCGGCCGTCACCCACTCGGTCGCCGCGTGGGCGCCGCCGCCGTCCACCCCGAACAGCAGGCACGGGATGCCGGCCTCGGCCAGCAGCGCGCCGTCGGTCCAGAATGGCTCGCCCCGCAGCACCGGCGGCGCGCCGGTGGCCCGCTCGACGTGGCGGAGCAGGCACCTGGCCACCTCGCTGTCGAGGTCGGCCCGGAACGGCTCCCGGGCGAGCGTCCGCCGCCACGTGGCCCGGAACCGGGGGACCCGGGCGGCGACCTCGTCGACCAGCGCCGCCATCTCGGCGTCGAGGGTGTCGACGTCCTCGCCCGGCACCGTCCGGCGCTCGACGGTCAGCCGGCACGAGGCCGGGTAGCTCGACGCCTCCTCGCCGCCCCGCACGAGCGAGGCGTGCACGCTCCCGGTGCCGAGCAGCGGGTCGGCCGGCCCCCCGGCCAGCCGGGCCCCGAGCGCCTCGATGGCGACGAGGAGGTGGCCGGCGTGGGCGATGGCGTCGACGGCGAGGTCGGGGCGGGAGCCGTGGGCGGCGACGCCGTGGACCTCGACCTCGAACCAGGCGAACCCCCGGTGGGCGACGGTGACCTCGAGCAGAGTGGGCTCGGTGACGACGGCGCCGTCGGCGGTGAAGTGGTCGAGCACCTCCTCGGTGCCGGCGCTGCCGTACTCCTCGTCCGCCACGCAGGCGACGATCACGTCGCCCCGCAGGCCGCCGCCGGCCGTGGCCCTGGCCGCGGCGACGAGCATGGCGGCGAGCCCGCCCCTCATGTCGAAGGTGCCCCGCCCGTAGACGTTGCCGTCACGGGCCACCGGGTCGAGCGGGTCGCCGTCGTACCCGGCCAGGGTGACGGTGTCGAGGTGGCCGTTGAGCATGATCGAGCGGCCCCCGCCGCGGCCCCTGGCCACGCCGACCACCGAGGGCCGGCCCGGCCGCCGCTCCAGCCGGTGGACCTCGAAGCCGTGCCCGGCCAGCCAGGCGGCGCAGCGGTCGGCCATGGCCGTCTCGCCGGCGCCGCCGGGGACGAGGTCGGGGTTCACCGACTCGATCCGGACGAGCTCGGCGAGCAGGGTGAGCGGATCGGTCACGGCCGGCACGGGGACCACGATGGCGCCGCCGGCGCCGCCGGTCCAGCGCCCGTGCGCGCCGCGCCGCGCGCCTGCGACGATGGGCGGCGTGAGGGTGCACCTGGTCGACGGGACCTACGAGCTGTTCCGCCACCACTTCGCCCTGCCGTCCCACAAGACCGGCGACGGCCGGGAGGTGGCCGCCACCCGGGGCACCGTCGGGTCGGTGCTCGGCCTGCTCGAGCAGGGCGCCACCCACGTCGGCGTGGCCACCGACCACGTGATCGAGTCGTTCCGCAACGACCTCTGGCCCGGCTACAAGACCGGCGAGGGCGTGGCCCCCGAGCTGAGCGCGCAGTTCCCGCTGCTCGAGCAGGTGCTGGAGGAGGCGGGGGTGGCCGTCTGGGCCATGGTCGAGCTGGAGGCCGACGACGCCCTGGCCAGCGCAGCCGACCACCTGGGCGGCGACGACCGGGTCGACCAGGTCCTCATCTGCACGCCGGACAAGGACCTCGCCCAGTGCGTGCAGGGCGACCGGGTCGTGCAGCTCGACCGGCGCCGCAACGTGGTCCTCGACGAGGGCGCCGTCATGGCCAAGTACGGCGTCGCCCCCGAGTCCATCCCCGACTACCTCGCCCTCGTCGGCGACAGCGCGGACGGGTTCCCGGGCCTCGCCGGGTGGGGCGCCCGGTCGGCCGCCGCCGTGCTCGCCCGGTGGCGCCACCTCGAGCGCATCCCTCGCTCGGCCTCGGAGTGGGACGTCGACATCCGCAACTGCCACCGCCTGGCCGCCACCCTGGCCGCCAACTTCGAGCTGGCGCTGCGGTTCCGGCGCCTCGCCACCCTGGAGCGCGACGCCGACCTCGGCGCGACCGTCGAGCACTTGCGCTGGCAGGGGCCCCGGCCCGGCTTCGAGGAGCTGTGCGCCACGATCGACGCCCCCGGGCTGGCGGCCAGGGCCAAGGCGCTCGCCACCCGGCGGGCGAAGGCCGCCAGCTGAGCGGTCAGCTCCCGAACACCAGGGACAGCTCGACGGCCGGCGTCTCCTCCAGCTGGGCGTAGGTGCACGACGCCGGCTCCCGGTCGGGGCGCCAGCGGACGAGCTGGGTGGCGTGGCGGAACCGGTCGCCCTGGAGGTGGTCGTAGGCCACCTCCGCCACCAGCTCGGCCCGGAGCGGCTCCCACGACAGGTCCTTCTTCGCGTTCCACCGGCTCTGCGCGCCGGGCATCCGGCCGCCGGCCGAGGCCGGGTCGGCGGCGGCCTCCGCCCACCGCTGCCACGGGTGGCCGTCGAGGGCGCCGTCCCGGTAGGGGGCGATCTCCTCGGCCAGCTCCCGACGCCGCTTGGCCGTGAAGCTGGTGGCCACGCCCACGTGGTGGAGCGTGCCCTCGGCGTCGAACAGGCCGAGCAGCAGCGACCCGACCCCGTCGCCCGACTTGTGGGTGCGGAACCCGGCGACCACGCAGTCCGCCGTCCGCTTGTGCTTGACCTTGAACATGACCCGCTCGTCCTGGCGGTAGGGCAGGTCGGCGGCCTTGGCCACCACCCCGTCGAGCCCGGCGCCCTCGAAGCGCCGGAACCAGTCGGCGGCCACGTCCCGGTCCTCGGTCATCGGGGTCAGGTGGACGGGCGGGCCGGCCCCGTCGAGGGCGGTGGCCAGCCGGCGGCGCCGCTCGGCGAACGGGGCGCCGGTCAGGTCGTCGTCGCCCTCGGCCAGGAGGTCGAAGGCCACGAACGAGGCTGGCGTCTCCCCGGCCAGCTTCCGGATGCGCGACTCGGCCGGGTGGATGCGCTGGAGCAGGGCGTCGAAGTCCAGGCCGTCGGGCCCGGCGATCACGATCTCGCCGTCGACCACGCACCGGTCGGGCAGCGACGCCCGCAGCGGGTCGACCAGCTCGGGGAAGTAGCGGGTGAGCGGGCGCTCGTTGCGGCTGCCCAGCTCGACCTCGTCGCCGTCCCGGAACACCACGCACCGGAAGCCGTCCCACTTCGGCTCGAACAGGAACTGCCCCGGCTCGCCGGGCGGAAGGTCGTCGATCGCCTTGGCGAGCATGGGGGCGACGGGGGGCATGACGGGGAGCCGCACGGGCCGATTCTGCCCGCGGCCGGTCGCCCACGGGGTGCCGCGGCGGCCGGTACGATCCGGGCGCCGTGACCTCGCCCTCCCCAACCTGCGAGCGCCGGCAGCGGCGGGCACTGCGCGTCGCGCTGGCCGCGCTGGCCGTCACGGCCGCCGTCGCCGCCGCGGGCACCACCGGCGGGAGCGGGCCGGCGCCGGCGGCCGCCCGGGCGACCGGCGGCCAGGGCTACTGGATGGCGACGACGGCGGGCCGGGTCGAGGGGTTCGGGGCGGCCACCGAGCACGGCGGCACCACCGACGGCCGCATCCCCTACGCCGTCACCGGCATGGCCGCCGACCCGAGGGGCGGCGGCTACTGGCTGGTCGACCTGATCGGCGTGGTCTACCGGTTCGGCGGGGCGCCCTACTTCGGGAGCCCGTCCGGCCGGGTGCTCGCCTCGGTGATCGCCGACATCGACGTCACGAGGGCCGGCGACGGCTACCGCGTGGTGACGGTGAACGGCGGGGTCTACGCGTTCGGCGCCGCGCCGTACCTCGGCAGCGCCGGCGGCACCCACCCGCCGATCGTCGACATCGCCTCGAACTCGACCGGCACCGGCTACCGCCTGGCCGACGCCGGCGGCCGGGTCTACACGTTCTCCTCCGGCTTCTACGGCGACGCCAGGGCGTCCACCCACAGCGGCATCGTCGGCATGGCCGTCCACCCGCTCGGCGGGGGCTACTGGCTGGTCGACTCGTCCGGCCGGGTCTTCGGCTACGGGACGGCGAGGGACCTCGGCGACGTGACGGTCGCCCACGACACGATCGCCGGCATCGTCGCCGCCCCCGACGGCGCCGGGTACTGGGTGGTCGACGTCGACGGCGCCGTGTTCGCCTTCGGCAGCGCCACCTACCTGGGCGGCGGCAACACGATCGGCCTCGACGCCCCGGTGGCCGCCGTCGCCGGCGTCCTCCCGCCGCCCGGCGCGGCCGCCGCGCCCGAGACGACCACGACGACCGCGCCCGAGCCGACGACCACGACCACGGCGCCGCCCGACACCACGACCTCGACCACGGCGCCGGCCGGGGAGCCGACGACCACGACCAGCACCACCCGGCCGCCCCGGCACCCCCGCCCGCCCCGCACCACCACGACCACGGCGGGCGGCGGGTGAGCGCCGACGTGGGCTACGCGGCCGCCCTGGTGGTGGCGGCCGTCTACCTCGTCGCCGGGGTGGCCAAGCTGAGCGACCGGGCCACCACGGCGTCGACGTTCGCCGCCCTCGGCGTGCCGGCCCCGCGGCCGATGGCGACGGTCGTCCCCCTCGCCGAGATCGGGCTCGGTGCCGGCCTCGTCGTCGCCCCCCGCCCGGCGGCCGCCGCCGCCCTCGTCGTGGTCGCCGCCTTCACGGTCGTGCTCGTCGCCGCCCTCCGCCGCGGCGTCCGGGTCGGCTGCGGCTGCTTCGGCACGGCCCGGCGGGAACCGATCTCCTTCGTCGAGGTCGTCCGCAACGGCCTCCTCGCCGCGGCCACCGCCGTCGCCCTGCTCGCCCCCGGCCCCCGCTGGCCGGGCCTGGCCGCGACCGTCGCCGTCACGGCCGCGACGGCCGCCGGCGCCGTCGTCCTCGCCCTCTGCGACGTGCGCCGGGCCACCGGCGGCCTGTTCTCGATCGACGCCGCCGCCGAGGTCCCGTGATGGAGGGCTCGGTCTGGGTCGTGTCCTACGTGGTGCTGTGGCTGGCCGTGCTCGTGCTGTCGGTCGCCGTCGTCGCCCTGCTCCGCCAGATCGGCGTGCTCCACGCCCGGCTGGCGCCCATGGGCGTCCACTTCGCCGGCGAGGGCCCCGACCTGCACGCGCCGGCCCCGGCCGCCGGCCCCGACGTCGACTACGGCGACGCCGAGCTCACCCTCGTCGCCTTCACCGCCCCCACCTGCGACATCTGCGCCCGCCTGCGCCCGTCGCTCGGCGCGCTCCGCACGCAGTACCGGGAGCTGGTGCTGGTCGAGCTGGAGCACGACGCGGCGACGGCGCCCGCCTTCCGGGCCTTCAACGTGTCGAGCACGCCGTACTTCGTGGCCGTGGACCGGGGCGGGGTGGTCAGGGGCCGCGGGGTGGCCAACTCGCTCGAGCAGGTCGAGGAGCTGATCGACGAGGCGCTGTCGGCGCCCGTGCGCAGGGAGGACGTCCGCAGATGAGCGTGGCCGACGGGCTGGTCGAGGGGATCAGCCGGTGGATGGCCGCCCGCCAGACCCGGCGCTCGTTCCTCGGCCGCCTCGGCAAGGTGGCGGTCGTGGTCGCCGGGGGGACGACCCTCGCCGGGCTGCTCGACCGCCAGGCCGAGGCCCGGGTGTGCGGCCAGTCGGGCGTGTCGCCGAAGTGCTCGACGTTCGACTGCGTCGGCTCGGGCAGCGTGTGGGGCTGGTGCTGGTACGCCAGCCCGGGCTGCTGCCTCTACGACGGCCTGAAGAAGATCTGCGACTGCTGCACGTTCAACTGGCCCAACGTCCACGGCTACTGCCCGTCGGGCTACAACGTCCGCTGCATCGTCGAGAGCTGCTACGCCGACCCGCGGCTCCAGACGGTCCCGCTGACCAAGCTCACCAACGTCACCCCGGTGGGCGCGTCGGTCGAGCTGTCCGTGGTCCGCTACCCGTCGGGGTTCACGACGGCGACGATCGGCGACGGCGAGGACCACCGCTGGGCCGCCATCGCCGCGCCGGTCTCGGCCACCGTCACCGGCCCGCTGCTGCTCACGGCCAGGGCGTCGCTGTCCCCGGTCGTGCGGGACGAGCTGGAGCGGCTTGGCGTCACCAGCGTGCGGATCGTGGGCGGCACCGTGTCGGCCGCCGTCGAGGCCGAGCTGCGGACGTTCGTGCCCGACGTGGAGCGGGTCGGCCCGGCCGCCGACTTCACCGAGGCGTCGGTCCAGGCCGCGCAGTGGGTCTTCCAGCGGGCCGGCACCCGCAGGGCGGTGTGCATCGGCACGACCGGCGTGTCGGCCAACATCGCCCCGTCGGCGGCGGCGTTCGCGGCGATGAAGAAGTACCCGGTCCTGGTGGGGGCGGACGCGGCGGTCGCCCTGGCCCGCTCCGAGACGCCCGCCGTGCTGACCTGGATGATCGGGCCGGAGATGTCCGACCGGGCCGGCGACGTGCCCGGTGGCCAGCCCATGCGGTCGTCCCGGTCGACCAGCCTGTCGAGGGAGATCGCCAGCAACGCCGTGAACGTCGAGGGCGTGAGCGAGTTCGCGCTGATGGTCGTGCCCCAGGGCAGCTGGGTGCTGGCCTCCGCCCTGACCCGGTTCGCCGGGCTGATGCTCGTCCACCCGACCGGCGAGATCGACGACGACACCTACACCTGGATCAAGTGGCACCAGCCGTTCCTCACCAGGGGCTACACGACGAGCAGCAGCGGGTCGCTCGACCCGACCGGCGTCTGGGAGCTCCAGTCGGCCCTCAACCACTTCGACGTCGACCTGCTGATCGGCGTGTCCGGCCAGGGGCTCCCGGTCATCTCCCAGCCCGAGGACGAGCGCTGCATCGGCTGCGCCAGGGTCAGCCCGCCCTACCCGTCGCGGGCGGCCACCGGCCGGTACTGGACGAGCCGGGCCAACCCCGCCCGCCGGCCGTGACGGCCGCCGCCGTCGCCTTGGCGGCGGCCGTGTTCGCCGGCATCCGCTCGCTGTGGTCGCCCTGAGGGCTGTCGGTCGCCGAGACCGTCGGCCCCTCCGTGCGGGGGGCGCACCGCATCCGGGTCGTCGCCCTCCTGCTGGCCGCCGGCATGGCCACCGGCGGGCTGGTCGGCTTCTTCCTCGGCGCCGGGTGGCTGGCGACGGGCTGGCCGGCGGCCTCGCCGGCCGTGTCGGCCGCCGTCGTGGCCGCGGCGCTGGCGGCGGACCTGGTCGCCCGGCCGCTCGACGTCCGCCGGCAGGTGCCCCAGCTCTGGGGCCGGATCTTCGGCCCCGGCACGGTCGCCGTGCTCTACGGCGCCCGCCTCGGGGTCGGCCCGCTCACGATCCTCACCACCTGGCTGTGGTGGGCGGCGACCGCGCTCGCCGTCACCCACGGGCCGTGGGTCGGGGCCGGGTCGGGGGCCCTCTTCCACGTGGCCAGGACCGTGACCATGCTGGGCGTGGTGGCCGGCACGAGGACGGGGGTCGACATGGGCCGGCGGATGGCGGCCGTGCGCCGCAGCGAGCGGCCCGTCCGGGTGACGGTGGCGGTCCTGGCCGCCGGCCTGGCGCTCGCCGCCGCGGTGGCCTGAGGTGACCCCCACCCGGTGGCGGGTGCTCGCCGGCGTGCTGGCCGCCGTCGCCGTCGTCGCCGTCCTCCTCGCCACCCTCGGCCGGGGCGACGACGACGGGGGCGACCCGGCCGCGGCCACCCCGCCGACCACGGAGGCGGCCGCGCCGACCACGGCCGCCACCTCGACGTCGACCACCGGGCCGACGACCTCGACCACCGAGCCGGCGCCGGCGACCTCGTCGACCCTGGGCCCCGGCGAGGACCCGAACCCCACCGTGCCCGACACCACCCCGGAGGACGCCGTCGACGTGGAGGAGCTGCGCAGCCTGCTGCTGGACGAGGCGGCCGTCGCCGCCGTGCTGCCCGGCGCGGCCGAGGCCGACGGGGGCGCCCTGGACCTCGACGCGGCCGCCGGCCTCGAGGTGGACGCCGCCGCCGAGCGCAGCCTGCTGCAGACCCGCCACTTCGAGGGCGGCTACAACCGGTCCTTCGACGCGCCCGGCGGGGCCGTCGCCTACCTCCAGGTCTACGAGTTCGCCTCCGCGGCCGACGCCGAGGCCTACCTGGAGGACGGGGCCGAGGCGGCGACGGCGGCCGGCGCCCGGCCCTTCGAGGTGGCGGCCATCGAGAACGCCGTCGGGCTCACCTCGGTGGACGAGACCGACGAGGGCGCGTTCACCGGCCACGTCGTGGCCTTCGTCCACGGCGCCCGCCACTGGCTGGTCGTCGTCGGAGGCACTGACGGCGGCCCGACCGAGGCCGACGCCGCCGAGGTGGCCGTCGCCCAGCTCCGCAAGGTGACGGCCGCCCCGGACTGAGCCGGTTCGGCGTGTTTCACCCCCGGTGGGCGGGGGTAGCGGGTCCGGGGCCGAACCGACGAGGACGGGGGTCCCGATGCCGTTGCGTCGTACGGCGGCGAGGTGGCGGCCCCGCCGCCTGCTGCCGCTGGCAGTCGCCGCCCTCCTCGTGCCGGCCGCCTGCGGCGGGGGAGGCGGCGACGAGGGTGGCACGGTCACCCTCAAGTGGTACGTGTTCGACGAGCCGTCGGGGGCCTTCGACCAGGCCGCCGAGGCGTGCACGGAGGCGTCGGAGGGCCGCTACCGCATCGAGACGGCGGCGCTGCCGGCCGACGCCGACCAGCAGCGCGAGCAGCTCGTCCGCCGGCTGGCCGCCGAGGACTCGGACATCGACATCATCGGCATGGACGTGATCTGGACGGCCGAGTTCGCCGAGGCCGGGTGGATCCTGCCCTGGGAGGGCGACGCCGCCGAGCGGGCCACCGAGGGCCGCCTCGAGCCGGCCGTCGAGAGCGCCACCTACCAGGACCGGCTGTGGGCGGCGCCGTTCACGTCGAACACACAGCTCCTCTGGTACCGCAAGGACCTCGTCGACGAGCCGCCGGCCACCTGGGGCCAGCTGCTCGACCAGGCCCAGCAGCTGGCCGACGAGGGCGAGCCCCACCTCGTCCAGGTCCAGGGCGAGCGCTACGAGGGCCTCGTCGTGTGGTTCACCTCGCTGCTCGAGTCGGCCGGCACGTCGGTCCTGAACGAGGACGGCACCGAGCCGGCGCTGGAGGAGGAGGCCACCCGCCGGGCGCTCGAGGTCATGCGCGACCTGTCGACCTCGTCCGCCGCCGACCCGACCCTCAGCACCAGCCGGGAGGACCAGACCCGGCTCGCCTGGGAGGCCGGCAACTCGGCGTTCATGGTCAACTACACCTTCGTCTGGCCGAGCGCCCAGCAGAACCAGCCCGAGCTGGCCGAGAACATGGGCTGGGCCAGGTGGCCCGGGGTGAACGAGGGCGAGCCGAGCCACGTGACGATCGGCGGGATCAACCTCGGCGTCGGCGCCTACTCGGACCACCCGGACCTGGCCAGGGAGGCGGCGGCCTGCATCGCCGGCGACGACAACCAGGTGGTGGCGGCCGAGAAGGGCGGCCTGCTGCCGAGCTCCGAGGCGCTCTACGACGACGCGAAGGTGCAGGAGGCGTTCCCGTTCGCGGACGTGATCAGGGACACGCTGGCCGACGCCGTCCAGCGCCCGCAGACGCCGTTCTACAACGACGTCGCCCTGGCCATCGCCCGCACGCTCCATCCGACGAGGAGCATCGACCCGGAGGGTGACGTGCAACGTCTGCGCGACGCGATCGCCGAGGCGCTGGAAGGGCAGGGGCTGCTGTGACCACGACCGCGCCCCCCGCCGTCCGCCGCCCGGAGGACCAGGCCACGGCGAAGGGGGCGCCGGGCCGGTCGGGCAGGCCGGGGATGACCGGGCGGGCCAAGGCCGAGCGCAAGCTCGGCTGGATGCTCTGCGCGCCGGCCGTCACGGTCATGCTGCTCGTCACCGGCTACCCGATCGCCTACGCCTTCTGGCTGTCCCTCCAGCGCTACGACCTGCGCTTCCCGGACGAGCGCTCCTTCGTCGGCCTGTCCAACTACGGGGCCGTGCTGTCCAACGAGGTGTGGTGGCAGGACCTGATGAACACCCTGGTCATCACCGTGGTGTCGGTGGCGATCGAGCTGGTCCTCGGCTACGGGCTGGCCTGGGTGATGCACCGGGCCCTGTTCGGCCGGGGGGTGGTGCGGGCGTCGATCCTCGTGCCCTACGGGATCATCACGGTCGTCGCCGCCTTCGCCTGGCGCTTCGCCTTCGACCCCACCACCGGGTTCGTGAACGGCCTGCTGAACACCGACCAGAGCTGGTTCACCGAGCGGTGGTCGTCCTACGTCGTGATCATCGCCACGGAGGTGTGGAAGACCACGCCGTTCATGGCCCTGCTGCTCCTCGCCGGGTTCACGCTCGTCCCGAACGACCTGATCAAGGCGGCCAGGGTCGACGGCGCCACCGCCGTGCAGCGCTTCCTCAAGGTCACCCTGCCGCTGATGAAGCCGGCCGTGCTCGTCGCCCTGCTGTTCCGCACCCTCGACGCCTTCCGGATCTTCGACGCCGTGTTCGTCCAGACCCGGGGCGCCCAGGGCACCGAGTCGCTGTCGATCCTCGGCTACAACACGCTGATCACCCGGCTCAACCTCGGGCTCGGGTCGGCGGTGTCGGTCCTCGTGTTCGCCCTCGTGGTGCTGATCGCCGTGATGTTCGTGAAGGGCTTCGGCGCCAACCTGTCCCAGGCCAGGGGGGAGCGCTGATGAGGGAGCGCACCGGCCTCGAGAAGTTCCTGTGGGCGCTCGGGTCGATCGTGATCGTGCTGTACGCGCTGATCCCCGTGGCCTGGATCGTGTCGCTGTCGCTGAAGCCGACCGACGAGCTGACCAACGGCAAGTTCTTCCCGCGCAGCCCGAGCCTCGACAACTACTCCGCCATCTTCGACGACCCCCAGTTCCCGGCCGCCCTCCGCAACTCGATCGGGATCGCGCTCATCTCGACGGTGCTGGCCGTGATCCTGGCGACGTTCGCGGCGTACGCCATCGTCCGCCTCGACTTCCCGGGCAAGACGCTGGTGCTGTCGGGGGCGCTGGCCATCGCCATGTTCCCGTCGATCTCGATCATCGGCCCGCTGTTCAACATGTGGCGGACCCTGCACCTGTTCGACACGTGGCCCGGGCTGATCATCCCCTACATGACCTTCACCCTGCCCCTCGCCATCTGGACCCTGTCGGCGTTCTTCCGGGAGATCCCGTGGGACCTCGACAAGGCGGCGCGCGTCGACGGGGCCACCCCGTTCCAGGCCTTCCGCCGGGTGATCGCCCCGCTCGCCGCCCCCGGCGTGTTCACCTCGGCGATCCTCGTGTTCATCTTCGCCTGGAACGACTTCCTGTTCGCGACGTCGCTGACGTCGACCAACCGGGCGAGGACGGTGCCGGCCGCCCTCGCCTTCTTCACGGGGAGCTCGCAGTTCGACTTCCCGACCGGCTCGATCGCCGCCGCCTCCGTGGTGGTGACGATCCCCATCATCGTGATGGTGCTGCTCTTCCAACGGCGGATCGTCGCCGGGCTGACGTCCGGCGCCGTCAAGGGCTGACCGAAAGGAACCACGGCTCCATGGCTGAGATCGTCCTCGACAAGGTGACCAAGCGGTATCCCGACGGGACGGAGGCGGTGAAGGCCGCCGACTTCACCATCAAGGACGGCGAGTTCTTCATCCTGGTCGGCCCGTCCGGCTGCGGGAAGTCGACCCTGCTCAACATGATCGTCGGGCTGGAGGACATCACCGACGGCGAGCTGAAGGTCGGCGGCCGGGTCGTCAACGACGTCGACCCGAAGGACCGCAACATGGCGATGGTCTTCCAGAGCTACGCCATCTACCCGCACATGACCGTGCGGGAGAACATGGCGTTCCCGCTGAAGCTGGCCAAGGTGCCCGACGGCGAGATCCGCAAGCGGGTCGAGGACGCGGCGAAGATCCTCGAGCTCACCGACCACCTCGACCGCAAGCCCGGCAACCTGTCCGGCGGCCAGCGCCAGCGGGTGGCCATGGGCCGGGCCATCGTGCGGGAGCCCGAGGCGTTCCTGATGGACGAGCCCCTGTCGAACCTCGACGCCAAGCTGCGCGTGCAGATGCGGACCGAGATCTCCCGGCTCCAGCAGCGGCTGGGCACGACCACCGTCTACGTCACCCACGACCAGGTCGAGGCCATGACCCTCGGCGACCGGGTGGCGGTGCTCCGCAAGGGCGAGGTCCTCCAGGTCGGCTCGCCGCGGGACCTCTACACCGACCCCGTCAACCTGTTCGTCGCCGGGTTCATCGGCTCCCCGTCCATGAACTTCCTGCCCGCCACGCTGCGGGGGACGACCGTCGAGCTGCCGATGTGCTCGTTCGAGCTGCCCGAGGACCTGCGCTCCCGCATGGGCGACGCCGGTGACCGCCGGGTCATCTGCGGGATCCGGCCCGAGCAGTTCGAGGACGCCGAGATCGTCGGCGAGGCCAAGGCCACCGGCCCGACGTTCCGGGCCAAGGTCGACGTCATCGAGTGGATGGGCTCGGAGCTGTACGCCTACTTCGACGTCGAGGGCGACGCCGCGCAGGAGCTCAACCAGCTGGCCGACGACCTGGAGACGGCGGAGATGACCGAGGGCGGGCGGACCAGGGTCGTCGCCCGCCTCGACGCCGCCAGCCGGGCCAAGGAGGGCGAGGAGGTCGAGCTGTGGCTCGACGCCCGCCGCATCCACCTCTTCGACGCCGAGACCGGCGACAACCTCACGTGCTCGGCCAGGTCCGGCTCGGGCGACGGCCAGGCCGCCGACGGCACAGGCCGCTCCGTGGGCGCCACCTCGGCGACGGCCGGCACGTAGCGCCGGCCGGTCAGCGGCGGGCGACCCGCTCGGCGCCGGCGACGGCGGCGCGGGGCCGTCCGGCGGCCGCGGCCAGCGACGCCTCGACGGCGTCCCACAGGCGCGTCCGGGCGGCCAGCGCCTCGCTGGCCGTCGCGAGCGCGAGGCGCCAGTCGTCCTCGTGCCGGCACAGGGTGGCCAGCAGCGCGAACGCCGCCTCCGCGCCGGCGCCGCCGTCGGCCGGCAGGTGCCGGTCGAGCCAGCGGGCCAGCGGGGCGACCCCGGCGAGGGAGCGGCGGAGGGCGTCGGGGACGAGGTCGTCGCGCCCGAAGCAGAACATCGCCGCCCGCTCGAGGGCCGACCCGGTGGCGACCGTGTGCCAGGTGTTGGTGACGAACCGCCGGGCGCCGGCCGGCACCTCGGCCATCACCAGCGCGCCCCGGACCTCGACGCCGGCCGCCACCAGCGCGAGGAACCGGCGCACCGGCCGGGTGTCGGCGCCGACCTCGTCCATCACGTCGGCGTAGGCGAGGACGTCGACCGGCGGCGGCGCCTCCAGCCCGAGCTGGGCCAGGTGGGGCCGGGTCACCTCGAGCAGCGAGGCGTGGTCCCACACGGCGAACACGTGGTGCTCGACGAGGGCGACGACCGTGCGACGGTCCGGCGGGGCCGCGACGACGCGATGCCCCGCCACCCGGGCCCGGCTGGAGGCGAGGGTGTCGAGCAGCGACCGCACGTCGGCGGGCGGCGCGTCGTCGACGCTGGCCCAGCGCATCGGCCCCCATCGGCACCGGGCCGGGGTCGTTGAGCCGACCTCCTACGATGACCCCGTGCCCGAGCACCCGCTGTCCGAACGCCTGGAGGAGCTGAACAAGCGGAAGGAGCAGGCGTACCACGCGGGGTCGGAACGGGCCGTCGAGCGCCAGCACGCCAGGGGGAAGCTGCTCGCCAGGGAGCGGGTCGAGTACCTGCTCGACGAGGGGTCGTTCCACGAGCTCGACCTGCTGGCCCGCACCAGGGCCTCGGCGCTCGACGAGCGGCCCTACACCGACGGGGTCATCACCGGCTGGGGCACCGTCGACGGCCGCCGGGTGTTCGTGTTCTCGCAGGACTTCACCGTGTTCGGCGGCGCCCTCGGCGAGGTGTTCGCCGAGAAGATCCACAAGATCATGGACATGGCGCTGAAGGTCGGGGCGCCGGTCATCGGCATCAACGACGGCGCCGGCGCCCGCATCCAGGAGGGCGTCGTCTCCCTCGCCATGTACGGCGGGATCTTCTACCGGAACGTGGCCGCCAGCGGGGTGGTGCCCCAGGTCAGCGTGATCATGGGCCCGTGCGCCGGCGGCGCCGTCTACAGCCCGGCCATGACCGACTTCGTGTTCATGGTCCAGGACACGTCGTACATGTTCATCACCGGGCCGGACGTGGTGAAGACGGTGACCGGCGAGGAGGTGACCCAGCAGGAGCTGGGCGGCGCCACCACCCACGCCACCAAGTCGGGGGTCGCCGCGTTCACCGCGCCGGACGACCGCACCTGCCTCGACGGCGTCCGGTACCTGCTCTCCTACCTCCCCTCCAACAACCTGGAGGAGCCGCCCTGGTTCGCGCCGACCGACGACCCGCGCCGGCGCACCCCGGAGCTGTCCGAGCTCATGCCGGCGTCGCCGAACCTGCCCTACGACATGCACGACGTGATCAGGGCGGTCGTCGACGACGGCGAGTTCCTCGAGTACTTCCCCCAGTGGGCCCGCAACCTCGTGTGCGGCTTCGGCCGGCTGGACGGCCACCCGGTCGGCATCGTCGGCAACCAGCCGCTCGTGCTGGCCGGCGTGCTCGACATCGAGTCGTCGGAGAAGGGCGCCCGCTTCGTCCGCACCTGCGACGCGTTCAACATCCCGATCGTCACGTTCGTGGACGTGCCCGGGTTCCTGCCCGGCACCGACCAGGAGTACGGCGGCATCATCCGCCACGGCGCCAAGCTGCTGTACGCCTACTGCGAGTCGACCGTCCCCCGCATCCAGGTCATCACCCGGAAGGCCTACGGCGGCGCCTACGTCGTCATGAACTCCAAGTCGATCGGCGCCGACCTCGCCTACGCCTGGCCGTCGGCCGAGCTGGCCGTGATGGGCCCCCAGGGCGCGGTCGAGATCGTCTACCGCCGCGAGCTCCAAGCCGCCGCCGACCCGGTCGCCCGCCGGGCCGAGCTGGTCGAGGAGTACACCGAGCGCTACGCCAACCCGTACCTGGCCGCCGAGCGGGGCTACGTGGACGACGTGATCGACCCGGCCGACACCCGCGCCCTGCTGATCGACGGGCTCGCCATGCTCCGGTCCAAGCGCGAGGAGCTGCCCCGGCGCAAGCACGGGAACGTGCCGCTGTGAGCGACGACCGCGCCCAGCCGACCGAGGAGGAGGTGGCGGCCATCGTGGCCGCCGTCGAGGCGGCCTGGCCCCGGCCGGTCGTCGTCGAGGCCGTGGCGCCGGCGTCCCCGTCGCGGTGGCGGTTCTCGGGCCGGTGGTGGTCCAAGCCCATCGCCGCCCGCCGGGACCGGCCCTGGTGACGGTGGCCGGCCCGCAGCTGACCACGGTCGCCGACGACGAGGCCGTGGTCCACGACGGGCTGCTCGTCGACCGCTGGCGGGGGCTCGACCCCGACACCGACTACTCGTTCGGCCCGTTCTCCTTCCGGACCCTGCCCCGGCCGGGCGGCGAGCGGCTGGCCACGGTGGCCACCGTGAACGACGTGCACTTCGGCGAGGAGGTCGCCGGGCTCATCGAGGGCACCGACATCGGCCCGGTCTTCCGGTCCGAGCCGGACGAGGACCCCTACCCCGAGGTGATGAACCGGGGCGCGGTCGGCGAGATCACCGCGGCCCGGCCCGACGCCGTCGTCGTCAAGGGCGACCTGACGGCGGACGGGACGCGCCAGCAGTTCGAGGCCTTCCTCGCCACCTACCGGGGCGCGTTCGGCGACCGCCTCCACTGGGTGCGGGGCAACCACGACGTCACCACCGGCGCCGACCCGGTCGAGGACGGCGCCCCGTACGCCGTCGACGTGCCCGGCGCCCGGCTGGCCGTGGTCGACACGACCATCCCGGGCCGGCCGACCGGCCGGGTCACCGCCGGGACGCTCGACTGGCTCGACACGGTCGCCGCCGAGAGCGACCGGCCGGTGCTCGTGTTCGGGCACCACCACCCGTGGAGCCCGGACTCGCCCAAGCGGGAGGCCGGCTACTTCGGGATCAACCCCGAGGACTCCGAGGCGCTGGTCGCCGTCGTCGCCCGCCGCCCTGCCATCGTCGGGTACTTCGCCGGCCACACCCACCGCAACCGGGTCCGCCGCTTCCGGTCCACCGGCGAGGTGCCGTGGGTCGAGGTGGCGTGCGTGAAGGACTATCCCGGCTCGTGGGCCGAGTACCGGGTGTTCGAGGGCGGCATCCTCCAGGTCCACCGGCGCATCTCCACGCCGGAGGCGCTGCGGTGGTCGGAGCGGACGAAGGCCATGTACGCCGGGCTCTACCAGGAGTACGCCTTCGGCCGGCTCGAGGACCGCTGCTTCCTCTTCGGTCGCCGCGACGGTGCCTGACCCGCCCCTCGCCGACCTCAGGGTCGTCGACTGCGCCACCCTGATCGCCGGCCCGGCCTGCGCCCGCTACCTCGCCGACTTCGGCGCCGACGTGGTGAAGGTCGAGCGGCCGGGCGGCGGCGACACGGCCCGCCAGCTGGGCTGGCCCGACCCCGCCGACCCCGACGACGCCAGCCTCTGGTGGCGCCTGGAGGGCCGCAACAAGCGCTGCGTCGTGCTGGACCTGAAGTCCGACGACGGCCGCCACGCCATGCGCCGGCTGTGCGCCACCGCCGACGTGCTCGTCGAGAACTTCCGGCCGGGCACGCTGGAGCGCCTCGGGCTCGGGCCCGACGTGCTGCACGCGGCGAACCCCCGCCTCGTGATCACCCGGGTGACCGGGTTCGGCCAGGACGGCCCCTACGCCGGGCGACCGGGCTTCGCCACCGTGGCCGAGGCGATGAGCGGGTTCGCGGCGATCACCGGCGAGCCCGACGGGCCGCCGCTGCTGCCGCCCATCGCCCTCACCGACGAGGTCGCCGGGCTGGTCGCCGCGTTCGCCACGATGGTCGCCCTCCACTCCGGGGTCGGCCAGGTCGTCGACGTCAGCCTGCTCGAGTCGCTGTTCCAGCTGATGGGGCCGCTGGTGGCGGCCTGGCAGCTGCTCGGCTTCGAGCAGCCCAGGATGGGCGCCGGCCTGCCGTACTCCGTGCCCAGGGGCACCTACCGGACCGCCGACGACCGGTGGGTGGCGATCAGCGGGTCGGCCGACAGCGTGTCGAAGCGCCTGTTCGAGCTGATCGGGGCGGGCGACGACCCCCGCTTCGCCACGCCCGGCGACCGCATCGCCAACCGGGAGGCGGTCGACGAGGTGCTCGGCGCCTGGATCGCCGAGCGGGCCCTCGACGAGGTCGTCGCCGCCTTCGAGGCCGCGAACGCGGCGTGCGGCCCGGTGCTCGGGATGCCCGACATCGTCGACGACCCGCACTACCGGGCCAGGGGCGCGGTCACCGTGCTCGACGGCATCCCGATGCAGGGCCTCGTCGCCCGCCTGTCGGCCACGCCCGGCCGCCTGCGGTGGGCCGGCCGCCGGCTCGGGGCCGACACCGACGAGGTGCTGGCCGAGCTGGACGGCGGCTAGGGCGGGGGCGGCCCGGGCTGGAGGTCGTGCACGAGCCCGAGCCGCTCGAAGCCGCGGAGGACGGTGTGGATCGGGTCGGGCTCCCGCCGGCCGGGCAGGCCGTGGCGGGCCGCCCTGGGCGAGCGGTGGTGGTTGTTGTGCCAGCCCTCGCCGAGCAGGGCGACGGCGATGAGCCGGTGGTTGCGGCTGTCGTCGGGGGTGTCGTAGTTCCGGTAGCCGCCGCAGCGGTGGGCGACCGAGCCGGTCGACAGCACGGCGTGCCACAGGGCGACGGTGCTCACGCAGAACCCCCACACGAACTCGGCCGGGCCGAGGAGCCACAGGCCCCAGGCGAAGGCGGCGACGGGCACCAGCTTCCAGCGGTCGAGCCAGACGAGCTCGGGGAACCGCTCGAGGTCCCGCACCCGCCGGCGGTCGGTCGGCTGGTTGGCGGGGTCGAGGAACCAGCCGCAGTGGCTGTAGAGGAACGAGTGGTGGTGCGGGGAGTGGACGTCCTCGGGGGTCTCGGCCACCGAGTGGTGGTGGCGGTGCATGGCGACCCACCACAGCACGCCCCGTTGGAGGGCGAGCGTGCCGGTCACGGCCAGCACGAATTGGAAGCCCCGGCCGGCCCGGAAGGCCCGGTGGGAGAAGTAGCGGTGGAACCCGCCGACCACGCCGAAGCAGCGGACGGCGTAGGTGACGGCGGCGACGGTCAGGGCCCGGCCGGTGACGCCGACGAGCGGCACGGCCAGGCAGGCGAGGTGGAGGCCGGCGAAGGCGGCCACGTCGCCCGCCGCGGTGATCGTGGGCACGACCCGGCGTGGCGCCGGCGCGACGGCGACGGCCATGTGGTCCCCCTCCCGCTCGCCCCGGAGGATAGGTCCGGGCGCGGCGGCCGTGCCGGTACGTTGCCGGGATGGCGATCTCCCCGGGATCGGCGGCGCCGCCGTTCGCCCTGCCCGACGACGGCGGCGGCTCCACGTCGCTCGCCGACCTCACGGCCGGCGGCCCCGTGCTGCGCGCGTTCTTCAAGTGCAGCTGCCCGACGTGCCGGCTGGCCTTCCCGGTGTTCGGCGAGCTGGCCCGCCGCTACCGCGACGCCGTTCCGGTGGTCGCCGTCGGCCAGGACCCGGTGGCGACGTCGCGCCCGTGGCTCGACGACCTCGGCTTCCCCGGCCCCGTGCTCGACGACACGGCCGGCTACGCCGCGTCCGCCGCCTACGACCTCGACAGCGTGCCCACCCTGGTGCTGGTCGACGGGGACGGGACGGTGGTCGACGCCAGCGCCGGGTGGGACCGCGACCGGGTCAACGCCTGGGACGAGCGCCTGGCCGCCATGACCGGCCGGGAGCCCTCCCCGGTGAGCGTCGAGGGCGACGGCCGCCCGCCCTGGAAGCCCGGCTGAGGCAGCCGCCACCGCCGGTAGGTCTACCGGCCCTCAACGTCGACGGCCGTGCCGGTCCTTCGCGGGTGCGCGGTCGTTGCAGTGCCTGTGCAGTGGCAGCATGGGGCGGTGGAGGACGAGCGGCACCGGTTGGCCGACGCCATCGCCGCTCTGGAGGGGCAGCGGGCCGTGCTCGGCGACGCCGTGGTGGACCTGTCGATCGCGCCCCTGCTGGAGCGGCTCGGGGCCCTCGACGCGGACGTCGGGCGGCCGCCGGAGGAGTCCCGCAAGCTCGTGACCGTCCTGTTCGCCGACCTGGCCGGGTTCACCGCCATGTCGGAGGCGATGGACCCCGAGGACGTGCGGGAGCTGACGACGTCCTACTTCGCCCGCTGGGCCGACGTGGTCGCCCGGTACGGCGGGGTGGTCGAGAAGTTCATCGGCGACGCCGTCCTCGCCGTGTTCGGCCTGCCGGCGGCGGCCGAGGACGACCCCGAGCGGGCGGTGCGGGCCGCGCTGGACATGGTCGACGCCCTCCGCCGGCTGAACGACGAGGAGCTGGAGCCGACGTGGGGCCGGCGCCTCGAGATGCGGGTCGGGGTCAACAGCGGGATGGCCCTCGTCACCCCGCTGGACGAGCGCAGGGGCGACTTCGTCGTCGTCGGCGACGTCGTCAACACCGCCAGCCGCCTCCAGTCGGCCGCCCCGGTCGGCGGCATCCTCATCTCCCACGACACCTACCGCCACGTGCGGGGCGTGTTCGAGGTGCAGGCCCAGGAGCCGCTCCGGGTCAAGGGCAAGGTCGAGCCGCTCCAGGTGTACGTCGTCCTGCGGGCCAAGCGGCGGGCCTTCCGGATGGGCATCCGGGGGATCGACGACGTCGACGTGCCCTTCCTCGGCCGGGCCGACGACCTCGGCCTGCTCCAGGAGACCCTGCTCGCCATGGCCACGTTCGGGCGGCTGCGGGTGGTGACGATCGTCGGGGAGGCCGGGGTCGGCAAGTCGCGCCTGCTGTTCGAGTTCGACAGCTGGGTGGAGCTGCTGCCCGACCGCTTCAGCTACTTCAAGGCCCGCACCAGCCCGGCCACCCTCAAGCACCCGCACGCGCTGCTGCGCGACCTCGTCGCCACCCGCTTCCAGATCGCGGAGAGCGACCCGCCGGCCGTCGTGCGCTCGAAGGTCGAGCAGGGCGTGTGCGACGTGGTCGGCGACGTCGAGGCCGGCATCCCGAAGGCCCACATCCTCGGCCAGCTCGTCGGGTTCGACTTCTCGGCCAGCCCCCACGTCCGCCCCCTCCTGAAGGACGCCCAGCAGCTGCGGGACCGGGGCATCGCCGCCCTGGCCGACGTGCTGTGCGCGACCGCGTCCAGGGCCCCGGCCGTCGTCCTGCTGGAGGACCTCCACTGGGCCGACGACAGCTCGCTGAACGCGCTCGCCGACCTGTCCGGCCTGCTGCTCGACCACCCCGTGCTCGTCATCTGCACGGCCCGCCCCGGCCTGCTCGAGCGCCGCCCGAACTGGGGGCTCGGCCTGCCCGACAGCGAGCGGGTCGAGCTCAGCCCGCTCGGCCCGACCGAGGCCAGCCGCATGGTCGACGCCCTCCTCCCCGGCGGCGTGCCCGACGAGGTGCGCTGGCTGGTGGTGGCCCAGGCCGAGGGCAACCCCTTCTACGTCGAGGAGCTCGTCGGCATGCTGGTCGACGACGGGGTGGTGGTCCGGTCGGGCGACGGGTGGGCGCTGGCCTCCGAGGGGCCGCTGCACCTGCGGGTCCCGCCCACCCTCACCGGCGTGATCCAGGCCCGCCTCGACGGCCTGTCGCCGCAGGACCGGGCCGTGCTCCAGCGGGCGTCGGTCGTCGGCCGCACGTTCTGGGACGACGCCGTCGCCCACGTCGCCGCCATGGTCGACGACGACCCGTCGCCGACCGGGGAGGTCCTGGCCGACCTCGGGCAGCGGGACATGGTCTTCCAGAGCCCCCGCTCGGCCTTCGACGGCACCAGGGAGTACCTGTTCAAGCACGCGCTGCTGCGCGACGTCACCTACGAGACCGTCCTGCGCCGGGACCGGCGGCGCTACCACAGCGGCACGGCCGACTGGCTGGAGGAGGCGACCCAGCGGAGCCAGCGGGTCGACGAGTACGCCGCCGTCATCGCCGAGCACCACGAGCGGGCCGGCGAGCCCGAGGCCGCCGCCCGGTGGTTCGCCCGCGCTGCGGACCGGGCCGCCCTCACCTTCGCCAACACCGAGGCCGCCCACTTCGCCACCCGGGCGCTCGAGCTGGGCCCGTCCGGCGACCTCGCCTGGCGCTTCGACCTCCACCTGGCGAGGGAGCGCCTCCACGACCTGGCCGGTGAC